>JAIOPA010000220.1 GCA_021414165.1 Candidatus Eiseniibacteriota bacterium | reverse complement strand
CGGGTCATCGCGCGGCCCCCGGTGCGCGCGCGGCATGCCGCACCCATGGCGTGGCGCCGAGCAGGATTCCGAGCAGGCCGGGCAATAGCGTGGCGACCGTGAACCAGGCCAGCGAGAACGCCGGGCCGGCGGCGGCCGCGGTGCCGAGATGCGAGAACAGCGTGGCGCTCACCTGCTCACGCAGGCCGAAGCCGCTGAACGCGATCGGCAGGTTGCCCAGGAGCGGGATGATGGGGAAGCCGAGTGCCAGCGTGAGCGGCGCACCCGGGGCCAGGTCACGCACCAGCAACAGCGCCGACGCGAAGTTGAGCACGTAGTAGAACGCGCCGCCCGCGAGCCCGGTGCGGAACGCGCCACTCATGAACGTGCCCGTGCTGGCGTCCTGCCAGCGGCCGATGGGGCCCGCGGCGAACGGCAGCAGCCGTGCGAGTGCGGACTGCAGGCCGCGGCTCTCGAGCACCGCCACGCCCACGAGCGTGGCGGCCACGACCGCGAGGAACAGCCACATGACCGGCCCGCGCCAGGCGGGTACCAAGAGGAACGCCGGGATCGCGAGCGCCTCGAGCAACAGCACATCGGTGACGCGGTCCCAGATGACCGACGCGAGCGCCTGCGCGCGAGGCACACCCAGGTGCAGCACGCGTGCGAACTCGCCGACCTTGCCCGGCGTCACGAGGCCGTAGCCCACGCCGAGCAGCGTGAGTGCCCAGGCCGGCGCGAGTGCCAGGCGCACGCCGGAGCGCGCGAGCAATCCGGCCCAACGCTGCGCGCGGCCCAGATAGCTCACCAACGTGAGCGCGAGCGCGCCCAGGACCGTGATGGGGCGCAGGTGCGAGAGCGCTTCGACGATCTCGGACACGTGCACCTGGCGTGCGAGCAAAAGCAGGAGCACCGCCGAGACGGCGATCTGCAGCCCGAGCGCCCAAGGACCTTTCACGCCGCGCCCCCGGAGCCGCCGCGCGCGTTGCGTTCGTCGGCGAGCCGCGTGAGGCGCGTGTTGACCACGACCTCCTCGAGCAACCGGCGGTTCATGGCCGTGAGGTCCGACAGCACGCCCAGCGAGACGAACAACACGCCGATCACGGCCAGCGCGCCGGCCACGATGAGCGACTGCACGTGGCCCGAGTCGACCGGCTGGCGGGCGTAGATGAGCAGGAAGCGCGCGAACAGCGCCACCGCAGCGAGCAGCGACAGGCCGGCGAGCGACAAGAAGAACTTGAGCGGCTGGTACAGCAGGTACACGCGCAGCATGGTGCCGAGCGAGCGCGAGATGTACGAGCCCATGCCCTTGAACAGCCGGGACTCGCGCAGCTTGCCGTTCACGCGGATCGGCACATGCGCGATCGTGAGGTTCTTCTGGCTCGCCTGGATGAGCGTCTCGAGCGTGTACGTGAAGCCCGTGAGTACCGTGAGCCGCACGGCGGCTTCGCGGCTGTAGGCGCGGAACCCCGAGGTGGCATCGGGTACGTCGGTATTGGAGAGTGCGCGCACCACGCCACTGCCCAGGCGCTGCAGCGTCTTCTTGAGCGGCGAGAAGTGCTCGATCGAGTCGATCGGCCGCGAGCCCAACACCATGTCGGCGCGCTTCTCGAGGATCGGCGTGATGAGCTTGCCGATGTCGGCGCCCATGTACTGATTGTCGGCGTCGGTGTTCACGATGATGTCCGCACCCATGGCCAACGCCTCGCGCAGGCCGGTGTCGAACGCGCGCGCGAGCCCGCGGCGCGCGGGGAAGCGCACGATGCGGGCCGCGCCCAACTGATGCGCGATCTCGCTGGTGCGGTCCGAGCTGCCATCGTCGATCACGAGGATCTCGATACGGTCGATGCCGGGCAGCTGCGCCGGCAAGTCACGGATCGTGACCGGCAGCGTGGCTTCCTCGTTCAGACAGGGGATCTGGATGACCAGTTTCATGCGGCTCCCGCGGTGACGCGCGGCGGCAGCGGCCACGCCTCGGGGCGCGTACCGGCCCCGTCGATCCACGCCCGCTGCCACAGCTCGAGCGTGAGCAAGGTCCAGAGTTCGCGGGCGCGGTCACGCCGGCCCGAAAGGTGATCATCGAGCGCGCCACGCAGCGCGCGCTCCTCGTACCAGCCACGCTCGAGCGCCGAGCGCGACAGCAAGGTGTCGGCGAGCAGCTCACGCAGCGGGCCCTTGAACCACGGCGACAAGGGCACCGTGAAGCCGACCTTGGGCCGGTCCACGATCTCGACCGGCAGCATCGTGCGCGCCAGCCGCTTGAGCAGCACCTTGCCCTCGAGGCCCTGGATCTTGTGCTCGACCCCGACTCGCATGGCCCACTCGATGAACGGCTGATCAAGAAACGGCACACGCGCCTCGATCGAGGCACTCATGCTCATCTTGTCCATCTTCATGAGCAGGTCGTCGGTGAGCCAGATGCGCAGATCGGCATCGAGCATGCGATCGAGCGGGCGCTTCGCCGAGGTGCTCTCGAGTGCGGCGCGGAACGGCTCGATGCCCGCCGCGGCGTGCGGCCGCAGCGCGGGACCCAGCAAGCGCGCGCGCTCATCGCCCACGAAGCCGGCGAACCATGCCGCCAGGCGCTCGGGCTCGCTCGCGAAGCGCGCGCTGCGGCCGACCACCTGCAGCTTGCGGAACGCGAAGGGCAGCCGGTCCACGCCCGCCAGCAACAGCGCGCGCAGCGGCGCGGGCAGGCCGGCGATGCGTGCCGCGACCGGCTCGACCGCGTACTTGGGATAGCCCGCGAACAACTCATCGCCGCCTTCACCGGTGAGCACCACGGTCACGGTCTCGCGCGCCAGGCGTGACACCATGGCGGTCGGGATCGCGGCGGGCTCGCTCATGGGTTCGTCCTGATGCCACACCAGCGACGGCAGTTCGCGCAGCAGATCACTCGCGCCCACCATGATCTCGCGGTGATCGGTGCGGCAATGCTCGGCCACGCGGCGCGCGAACGGCAGCTCGCTGTAGGGCCCGGGCGCATCGAAGCCGACCGAGAACGTCTGCACGGGCCGATCGATCATGCGGCTCATGAGCGCCACCACGAGGCTCGAGTCGACGCCGCCCGACAACAGCGCGCCCAGCGGCACCTCGCTCATGAGGTGGCTCTTCACCGATGCGGTGAGCCGCTCTTCCACCTCATGCAGGGCATCGGCGGGCGAGAGCGTGAGCTTGGGCTCGTAGGCCACGCGGAACCAGCGCTCGGTGGTCACGCGGCCGTTCTCGATGACCATGTGATGGCCCGGCGGCAGCTTCTCGATGCCGGAGAACATCGTGCGCGGCGCGGCGGCGTAACGCAGCGTGAGGTGCTGCACGACCGCATCGGGGTCCGCCTCGCGGCGCACACCCGGGAACGCGAACAGCGCCTTGATCTCGGACGCGAACGCGAAGCCACCGTTCGCGCGCGTCCAGTACAGCGGCTTGATGCCCACGTGATCGCGCGCCACGAACATCCGGCGGCGGTTGCGGTCCCAGATCGCGAACGCGAACATGCCGTGGAAGCGCTCGACACAGGCGGGGCCCCACTGCTCGTACGCGTGCACGATCGTCTCGGTGTCGCTGTTCGTGCGGTAGCGATGCCCGGCGGCCTCGAGTTCGCGGCGCAGCGCGGCGTGGTTGTAGATCTCGCCGTTGTAGGCGATCCACACCGTGCCGTCCTCGTTCGAGAGCGGCTGGTGGCCCGCGGCCACGTCGACGATGGCGAGGCGGCGGAACGCCAGCCCCACGCCCGGCTCCACGTGCAGACCCTCGTCATCCGGGCCGCGGTGACGCAGTGCGGCGGCCGCGCCCTCGAGCCATGCACGCTCGGGCGTCATGCCCTCAGGTTGATGGAAGGCGGCGAATCCGCACATGTCCCGGGTCTCCGCCGGAAGGACGTACTAGAGCAGTCCGAAGCGCTTCTGGAACAGGAACGACAGGTTCAACCAGCCGTCCCGCCACTTCTGCAGCTTCACCTCACCGATGCGGGCGCCATAGGCGATATGCTCCTCGCCGAACCTGTAGCCGCGCAGGATCGCCTCGAGCTTGATCTCCTGGCTGAACGGCATGCCATCGGAGGTCACGCGCATCTTCTCGAGCAGCGAGCGCTTGAACACCCACATGCCCGACTGGCTGTCCTTGATCGGCGTGAAGAACAACACCATGGCCGTCACGGTGAGCACCCAGTTACCGAACTGGTTCGTGAGTCCCATGGCCGCCTTGTCCGCGAGCGGGAACCGGCAGGCTGAGAGGAAGTCCCAGCGCTTCTCGATCAGCTTGTCGATGAGCGCGGGGATCGACTCGGGCGGGTACGTGCCGTCGCCATCGAGCGTCACGATGAGATCGCCGGTGGCGGCCTTCATGCCGGCCTTGTAGGCCGCGCCGTAGCCGGGCGTCTTCTCACTCACGACGACCGCGCCGAGCGAGCGCGCCACCTCGGCGGTCCGATCGGTGCAGTTGTTGTCGACGACCACGATCTCGTCGATCTCCGGAGGGCAGCGTCCGATCACTTCCCGGACGCCGTCCTCCTCGTTATAGCAGGGGATGACGAGGCTGATCTTGAGGTTCTGGCGCATTCCGAGTCGGGTCCGGGAGGGAGGGGACACGGGGCCGCAGGGCGCGGCCCGGGAAGGCTGCAAGGTGGGAAGCAGCGACCGGGGAAGCGTATCAGCCGCAACGCCCGAGCAGCAAGGCTCACGACGCCCCGGAGGCCGTCCAGTCCGTTGCGCCCGTGCAGGATGCAACGCCGGGGGGGGCACCCGGGCGGTTCGCCACCCGCCCGAGGGGATCCCGGGGTGCCGGGGCATGAGCAGGGCAACGGATCGGCCCGCGCGTGTGCTAACCTTTTTCTGCCATGTGCCCACGTCCCCTGCAGTCCATCGAGCCCTCCGCCGACCGCGTCGCCCTGATCGACCCTACCCGGGTCGCCGTCATCGTTCCGGCCTGGAACGAGACCGGCAAGATCGGGGACGTCGTCCGCAAGATCCCCCGTAAGTACGCCGCCACGGTCATCGTCGTCGACGATTGCTCGGGTGACGACACCGCTGGCGAGGCCCGTGCGGCCGGCGCCGAGGTCGTGATCCGGCACGAGACGAACCAGGGCGTCGGCGCGGGCATCCGCACCGGTCTACTGGAGGCCAAGCGCCTCGGCATCGAGTTCGCTGCCATCCTGTCGGGTGACGACCAGCACGAGCCGGACGAGCTGCCGCGCATCCTGTGCCCGCTGTTCGCGGGCGAGGCCGACCTCATCCAGGGCAGCCGCTGGCTGCCCGGCGGCGCCACGCCCGGCATCCCGCCGGACCGGCGCTGGCTCACGCAGCTCTATCCGTTGCTGTTCCGCATGGCCAGCGGCTTTCCGGTCACCGACGGCACCAACGGTATGCGCGCCTTTCGTTTGGCCCTGCTCGACGATCCGCGCATCCAACTGTCGCAGGACTGGCTCAACCGCTACGAGCTCGAGCCCTATCTGTTGTTCCAGGCGATCCGCGGCAACTATCGGATCAAGGAAGCACCGGTGACGGTCCGTTATCATGGACGTGGCACCACCAAGATGCGGTTGATCCAGGACGGCTGGCGCATCCTCCGCCCGCTCGTCTTCCTCCGTCTCGGCATGCGGCAATGACCGGTCGCGTGACGACGTATCCGCGTCGCACAGGCCGAACCTCCCCCGGAGAATCCCGATGATCCATCTCGAGAATGCACGCGTGCTCGTCACCGGCGGCGCCGGTTTCGTGGGCAGCAACCTCGTCAAGCGCCTGATCCGCGAGGGCGCGCGCGTCACCGTGCTCGATGACCTGTTCACGGGCCGCCTCGAGAACCTGCCCAAGAAGGGCTTCGACTTCGTCGAGGGTTCGGTGTGCGACCCCACCATCGTCGAGAAGCTCGTGGGCGAGGCCGAGGTCGTATTCCATGCGGCCGCGCGCAACATCGTGGTGTCGACCAAGAATCCGCGCGAGGACTTCGAGACCAACATCGGCGGCACGCTCAACATCCTGCTCGCGGCCAAGGCCACCAATGGCCGCGTGAAGCGCGTGCTCTACACGTCGTCCACGTCGGTGTACGGCAATCCCAAGTACCTGCCCATCAACGAGGACGACCACCTGTCGTTGCTCACGCCGTACGCGGTGTCGAAGCTCGGCGGCGAGAACTACTGCATGGCGTTCTACGAGAGCTACGGCGTGCCCACGGCTGCCGTGCGCTATTCCAACGTGTATGGCCCGGGCCAGGATCCGGCGAATCCGTATTGCGGTGTCGTGGCCAAGTTCATCGAGTGCATGTTCGACGGTAAGGCGCCGGCGATCCACGGCGACGGCATGCAGACGCGTGACTTCACGTATGTCGACGACGCGGTCGAGGCCACGGTCATGTGCGCGCAGTCCGATCGTTCGCTCGGCGAGGTGTTCAATGTCGGCACCGGCGTCGAGACGCGCGTGAACGAACTCGCCGAGATGCTCGGCAAGATCATCGGTGTCACCGCCGAACCCACGCACACGAACCGCCGCGACATCGACAACATCCGCCGCCGTGTCGTGAACATCGAGAAGACCCGCCGCGCGTTGCGCTGGGTGCCCAACGTGACGCTCACGAAGGGGCTCGAGAAGACCGTGGAGTGGCAGCGCGAGAAGACCGCGGAGCGTGCCCGCGGCTGAGCCAGGACCGCGGCCGGGTCAGTAGTGGGCCCGGCCGCGATCCATGCGGCTCCCGGCCGGTTGGGTGGGAACCCGCATCCCGCTGCGCCACAGCAGGCTGGAGCGGTGTGTTCAGTCTGCCGAAACTCTGTCAGGGGGGCGATCCCGGGCGGGGTTCAACGACACCAAATCGGACATTGAAAAACGTGTCATGCCGTTGCTAACATGCAATCGTCACATCGCCCACCTTTCACTCCACCGGAGACGCACCGACGATCCTTTGCTAACTGGGTGTGCAGTACAACGAGCTCTTCCGCAGGCCGTCTTCACCGGCGACTCGCGGAGACCCGCCTCGAGCGGGTTCGACATCGACATCTAAGACAGAGACACCTTCGGTTTCCCCCAGTCGCTCGTACTCGATCACTCCCAGTCTCGTAGCTGGACAGCTGACACGAGTGTCGTGAGACCCACGGGGCGCAGTGCTGGCCACGGGGTTTTTCGTTAAAGGGCGGCTACAACTGAGAGTGGCAACGATGGAGCCCGACATTCTCGCGTCGGCAGGTGACCGTGGTGCAACCGCACCGTGGCCCGGCGTGAACACCGTCCAGTCCGAGGATCCGGCGTCCGTGGAGACACCGACCGACATCCCTACGCCCCGCGTCGTGCGTCTGCACGCGGTGAGCGCGCATGCCCCCGTCGCGCCGCGAGTCCGCGTGCATGGCGGCGGCTTCGCGAATGGGCACGCTCGTCCGCGCCCGGCAGCCAACGCCGCCTGGACCGCGTCGGGTGCAGCGCCTGCGCCAGCGGCCGAGGTCATGCCGTTCGAGACGCCCGCGCCGACCGGCTTCTACCTGCGCTTCGGTAAGCGCGCGATCGACATCCTGGGTTCGTTCTGTGCGCTGCTCGTCCTGGCACCCGTCATCGCGGTGCTCGCGCTCATCGTCAAGCTCACGTCGCACGGCCCGGTGTTCTACCGCTCCACGCGCATCGGCCGCGGTGGCCGGCCGTTCACGTTCTACAAGCTGCGCTCCATGGTGAAGGACGCCGACCTCAAGCGTCAGCATCTCTCGCACATGAACGAAGCCGACGGTCCCGTGTTCAAGATCGCGCGCGATCCGCGCATCACCGGCATCGGCCGCTTCATGCGCTCCACGAGCCTCGACGAGGTGCCGCAGTTCTGGAACGTGCTCAAGGGCGACATGAGCCTGGTGGGCCCGCGCCCGCCGATCCCTCAGGAGGTCGCGCAGTACGAGCCGTGGCAGCTGCGCCGTCTCGATGTGCACCCGGGCCTCACGTGCCTGTGGCAGATCAGTGGCCGTAGCCGTATCGGGTTCCAGGAGTGGATGCGCCTCGACCTCGAGTACATCAAGCACCAGTCCTTCGCCATGGACCTCAAGATCCTCCTGCGCACGATCCCCGCGGTGCTGTCGCGGGAAGGCGCGTACTGACCTCTAACGCTCGAGCCTTCTCCCGTGCCTGATCCCGGTTCCCCGGGTGCCCGGCCGGCCACCTCCCTTCGCCCGAGCTCCGACGCCACGGCCCTGTCGCGCACCATCTTCGCCGCCACCCTCGTGGCGGCGTTGTTGCGACTGTTCCGCCTCGGCCACCAGAGCCTGTGGATCGACGAGCAGTTCACCTTGCTCGCGGCGGGTGTGCCCGGACCGTTCGACCCGCGCGCGCTGCTCGAGAACGTGCACGGCCCGCTGCATGCGGCGGTCGTGGCGGCGTTCGCGGCCGTGGGAGGGTTGTCGGAGACCACGCTGCGGTTGCCCAGTGCACTCGCCGGCATCGCGCTGGTACCGGTCATGGCGTGGCTGGCCGCGCGCTTCGCGGGCCGCGAGACCGCCGCACCCGCGGCCTGGCTCACGGCGGGCGCACCGTTCGCGATCTGGTACTCGCAGGAGTGCCGCAACTACATCTTCCTGATCCTCGCGAGCGCGGTGGCCACGGGGCTGCTGCTGGGCCTGCACGAGCGCGTGCGTGCGCGCGGCGTGGCGGGCTACGCGCTGGCCGCAGCCGCGGGGCTGCTCAGCAACTTCTCGTTCGCGTTCCTGGCGCCGCTACACCTGAAGTGGTGGCTGCAGGCGGGCCCCACGCAGACCGCCCGCCGCCGCACACTGGCGATCGTGGCGCTGGTGGCGGCCCTGGCTGCGCTGCCGTGGCTGCCCGCGATCGGCGGCATCTGGGACTGGTCGCGGCTCGTGCCGGGCCGCAGCGCCGGGGCGGGCGAGACGGCGTTGCGCGGCGAGCACACGTTCCATGCGGCCGCGGTGCCGTTCGCGCTGCACGCGTTCGTCATGGGCTACAGCGGGGGGCCGTCGCTCCGGGAACTGCGCACCAGCCCCGAGCAGGCCGTGCGGTCCCATGCCCCCGAACTGGCGCTGGCCGCGCTCGTGTTCGGCTTCCTGGGGGTCTGCGGGGTGCGGGCGCTGGCGCGGCGTGGCCGTCTGGCCGATACCCTGCTGGCCCTCGTCGCGCCCGCGCTCGTGGTGAGTTACTTTGCGGCCAACAACTTCAAGGTGTTCCACCCCCGGTATCTCGCGGCGGCCTGGCCGCTCGTGGTGCTGGGGTTGGCCGCCGCGTTCGCGGACCTCGGTCCCCGTGCGCGACGGGTCATGACGGTGGCCGTGGTGGTGCTGTGGGCGGGCGCGTATGCCCGCGTCACGTTCCAGCCGGAGTACGGCCGCGAGGACTATCGGACGGCGTTGCACCACGTGCGCGCGGGCCTCGCGGCTGGCGAGCGCGTGATCGCGGTCGGTGCGCCCGAGCCGGTCGAATGGTACGGGCGCGGGTTGCCGGTGCAGCGCTTCTGGTTGGGTTACACGAGCAACGATGCGCGCTTCGCGCGCGCATGGCGGGATTCCGTGGGTCAGGTGCCACCCGGCATCTGGTTGGTGGCGAGCCGCACCGAGGACCTGGACCCCACGGGGTCGCTGGCGCGGCGGCTCGATCGAGTGACGAGTGTGGCCGACCGGGACACGTTCGCCGGGGTGCGCGTCTGGCACCTGCGCGAGCACGACCCGGCCGGTGTCGTGGTGACCGGCGATCCGCCGGTGAACGGTGCGCCGCACTAGCGGCGCGTGTGATCCTCGAGGAGCTCCCGATGCGGGTGGTGGTCGTCGGTCTCGGTTACGTGGGTTCGGTGTGCTCGGCGTGTCTCGCGGAGCGCGGTCATGACGTGGTGGGCGTGGACACCAGCGACTACAAGGTGGACTGCATCCGCCGCGGCGAGAGCCCGATCGTCGAGAAGGGCCTGCCCGAGCTGATCGGCAAGGCGGTCAAGGCTGGCAAGCTCTCGGCCACGACGCGCATCGCGGACGCCATGCCCGGCGCCGACATCGTGCTGGTGTGCGTCGGCACGCCGAGCGCGGCCGACGGCTCGCTCGATCTGGGGCACGTGAAGCGCGCGTGTGCCGAGGTCGGCACGGCGCTCAAGGGTGGCTCGCGCTTCGTGACCGTGGTCATGCGCAGCACCATGCTGCCGGGCTCGGTGCTCCAGGAGCTTGCGCCGGTCATTGAAGAGGCCGCGGGCGGCAAGGCGGGAGAACACTTCGGGGTGGCCTACAACCCCGAGTTCCTGCGCGAGGGCACGGCGGTCGAGGACTTCTTCGGTGCCGATTACACGATCCTCGGTGCGGGCTGCGTGCGCGCCGGCGAAGCGTTGAAGCAGCTGTACGCGGGCGTGGGTGGCGAGCTCATCGTGACCGAGATCCCCACCGCCGAGATGCTCAAGTACGTGAACAACTCGTACCACGCGCTCAAGGTCGCGTTCGCGAACGAGTTCGGGCTCCTGTGCAAGCGCGAGGGCGTCGACAGCCACGAGGTCATGCGTCTCATGCGCCGCGACACCAAACTGAACATCTCGGGTGCGTACCTGTCGCCGGGCTTCGCCTTTGGCGGCTCGTGCCTGCCCAAGGACCTGCGCGCGGTGAACTCGCGCGCGCGTCACAACGACATGGACCTGCCGGTGCTGTCGAACATCATGCGTTCGAACGAGCTGCATGTGGCCGAGGCGATCCATCTCATCGAGCGCTTCAAGATGCGCAAGCTCGGGTTCCTGGGCCTGTCGTTCAAGGCCGGCACGGATGACCTGCGCGAGAGCCCGATCCTGCGCGTCATCGGCACGCTGGTGGGCAAGGGCTATGACGTGCGTCTGCACGATCCGTCACTCGACATGGACCGCGTGCTGGGCGCCAACCGCCGCTTCGTCGAGGACGAACTGCCGTACCTGCCCGAGCGGCTCAAGCCGTCGCTCGACGAGGTCCTGGCGCATGCCGAGGTCATCGTGATCGGCAATCGTTCCGCCGAGTACCGCACGATCGGTCCGCGCGTGAAGCGTGGGCAGGTGGTCGTCGATCTCGTGGCCGCGCTCGATCGCGCCACGGTCACGGCCGGGGAGTATCATGGCCTCGCTTGGTAGGATCCTGCACCTGTCCGAGAACCTCACGCTGCCGTTCGACCGGCGCGTGTGGATGGAACTCAACGCCCTCAAGAACGCCGGCTATGAGGTCACCGCCATCTGCCCCATGGGCGAGGGTGGCCGTGAGCCCGAAGAGGTGTTGAACGGCATCCGGCTCTACCGCTATCCCGCACCGCCCGAGACGAGCGGGTTCGTGAGCTACGTGTGGGAGTTCCTGTACTGCTGGCTGCAGACGCTGGCGCTCACGCTGCGCGTGTTCGCGCGCCATGGCTTCGACGTGATCCACACCGCGAACCCGCCCGACACGTTCTGGGCGATCGCGCTGCCGTTCAAGCTGGCCGGCGTGAAGTTCGTGTTCGATCACCACGACCTGTGCCCCGAGCTCTACTTGTCGCGCTTCGGTGAGGAGCGTGCGGGCTCGCTGCCGCACCGGTTGCTGCAGTGGTTGGAGTCGCGCCAGTTTGCGCTGGCCGACCTGGTCATCTCGACGAATGAGTCCTACAAGCAGGTCGCGCTCGATCGTGGCCGCAAGCGGCCCGATCAGGTGCGCGTGGTGCGCAGCGGGCCGAGCCACCAGCGCTTCGCCACGGTGCGCGAGCCCGATCCGGCGTTGAAGCGCGGTAAGCCGTACCTGGTGGCGTATCTGGGCGTCATGGCGCCGCAGGATGGCGTGGATCATCTGGTGCGCGCCGCACAGGTGCTCAAGTCGCAGCGCTCCGACGTGAGCTTCACGTTCATCGGCGCAGGCGATTCGTTCGAGGACTTGAAAGCACTGTCGCGTTCGCTCGGGCTCGAGGACGTGTGCCACTTCACCGGCCGTGTGCCCGATGCCGAGGTCGAGCGGGTGCTGGCCACGGCCGACGTGTGCGTGAGCCCGGACCCCAAGAACCCGCTCAATGATGTGAGCACCATGAACAAGGTGCTCGAGTACATGGCGTGCGCCAAGCCGGTCGTGTGCTTCGACCTGCGCGAGCATCGCCACAGCGCGCGCGAGGGTGCGCTCTATGCCGAGCCGAACCGCGACGAGGATCTGGCCGCGTGCATCGCCCAGCTGCTCGACGATGCGCCACTGCGCGAACGCCTGGGCGCGATCAATCGCCAGCGCTTCCTGGACGTGCTGGCCTGGGAACACAACGCGGGCGAGTTGATCGCCGCATACGAGGGGCTATGCGCGACGCGACGCGCGTGAAAGTACTGCTCGTCGAGAGCGGCCGGTCGGTGGGCGGCACGGAGCGCGTGCTCTGGGAGCTGGCCA
>JAIOPA010000219.1 GCA_021414165.1 Candidatus Eiseniibacteriota bacterium | reverse complement strand
CGCCAGTGCACGCGCCGTGGCCAGTCCCACGCGCACGCCGGTGAACGAGCCCGGTCCCACGTCGGCCGCGACCCACGACAACTCGCTCACCTGCACGCTCGCCTCGGCGAGCGCTTCGGTCACCATGGGCGTGAGGCGGCGGGTGTGGCCGTGGCCCACGTCCTCGATGCGCTCGGCCAACAACTCGCCATGCGGGCCGATCAACGCCACGCCCACATGCTCGGTGGCCGTCTCCAACGCCAGGCCCGGCCCGCGGCGGCGGCTCACCAAGCCTCCGGCAGCGCGCACCAGGCCGCGAGCAGTTCGGCGCCACGCGCGCCGTGCGCCTGCGCGCTCCACGCTCGATCATCGCCGTCCAACGGATCGATCGTGATGGCCAGCGCATCGGCACGCCAAGCGCCGGGCAGGCGCTCGCCCCACTCCACCACCAGCGCACCGCGCTCGGCGTACTCCTCGAGCCCCAGGCTGTCGATGTCGCGTTCGCGCTCGAGCCGGTAGAGATCGAGATGGAACAACCAGGGCTCGCCCGGGATCTCGTTCACCAGCGTGAACGACGGGCTGCGCACGCGCGAGCCCGGCGACAGCACCTGTGCCAACCCCGACACGAAGCGCGTCTTGCCCGCGCCCAACGTGCCCGACAGCATGACCACGTCGCCCGCCCGCAACGCGGGCGCGAACGCGGCGCCCAAGCGCTGGGTGCCCTCGACCGAACCCGACTTCTTCGTGGCCGTACCGCTCACGCGCGCGGGGACTTCGGGCGCAAGGTGACCATGGGCAACACCATCTCCTCGATGGACACGCCGCCATGCTGGAACGAGCCGCGGAACTGGCGCTCGAACTCGTGGAAGCGCGTCGGATACACGAAGTAATAGTCCTCGCGCGCGAGCACGTAGTTCTTGTTCACGCCGTCGTCGGGCAGCAGGTAGTCGCCCGGCTTGCGCACGATGATCGCCTGCTTGCTGTCGGTGTTCAGGTTCACGCCGAACTTGTAGCGCAGGTTGCTCGACGTATCGCGATTGCCATGCACGAGTGCGGCGCGCTTGCCCAGCACCGCGCCATGGTCGGTGGTGACCACCGTGATGCAGTCCTGCGACGCCAACGCCTGCAGGATCTCGTAGAGCGGCGAGTGCGTGAACCACGCCTTCATGACCGCGCGGAACGCGGCTTCATCGGGTGCCAACTCCTGCAGGATCTCGTTCTCGCTGCGGCCGTGCGCCAGGATATCGATGAAGTTGAACACCATGGCCACCAGCGACAGCCCCGAGAACGAGTTGATCTGGCGGCGCGTGGCGTGCGCCTCGTCGACGTCGTAGATCTTGAGGTACTTGAGCCCCTTGGCCGGCGTGGCGTTGAGGCGCGCCAACTGCATCTCGAGGAAGTTGCGCTCGAACCGGTTGCGCGTGCGCTCGTCGTCGGTGTTCTCCTGCCACAGATCCGGATGCTGCTTCCACATCTGGCGCGGCAACAGCCCCGAGAAGATGGCATTGCGCGAGTACGGAGTGGCCGTGGGCAGGATCGAGCAGTAGTAGTCGCGCTGCACGTCGAACCATTCCTCGAGCAGCGGCTCGAGCGTGAACCACTGGTCCAGACGCATGCAGTCGATGACGATGAAGATGACGCGCTTGCCCTCGTTCAAGTGCGGCACGACCGAGTGCTTGATGACGTCGGTCGAGAGCAACGGCCGTTCGCCCGGCGCCACGCCCTTGGCCGCGGCCTGCACCCACTTGGGGTAGTGGTCCTCGATGAAGCGCGAGAACTCGATGTTGAGCCCACGCCGGAAGTCGGTGTGCGCCTGCTGCAGCCCGGCCTCGGGCGCGCCATCCAGGCCCACGTCCCAGCGCGCCACGTCGACCGACAGATCGACCCAGCCGCGCCAATCCAGCTTGCGCGTGTCCAGGCTCTGCCAGCGCTGCATCTCGCCCACATAGTCGCGCGCGCGCTGCGAGTCCTGCAGCTTCTGCGCATCGAACACGCGCTTGCACGCCAGGAACACCTGCGACGGATTGACCGGCTTGATGAGGTAATCGGTGATGCGCTTGCCGATCGCCTCTTCCATGAGCGTCTCTTCCTCGCTCTTGGTGATCAGGATGACCGGCACGTTCACGTCCTTCGCCTTCAACGCGTCGAGCGTCTCCAGGCCACCCATGCCGGGCATCATCTCGTCGATCAGCAGCACATCGAAGCGCTCACGCTCGAGCGCGGCCAGCGCATCGCCACCGCTCGGCACCGGCGTGACGGCGTAGCCCTTCTGCTCGAGGAACCGGATATGCGGCTTGAGCAGGTCGATCTCGTCATCGGCCCACAGGATGCGGCGGGTGATCTCGTTGGCCATGGTCCCCGGGAGTGCGAGCCTCGCGCGCGAGGGCGCGCGACAGCGGCGGCAAGAGGTGCTGGCAGGTTCGCGGCCATGTTAACGCCCGCACGCCGCACGCCAAAACGCCACCACCCGGGCACGGACCGCCCGGCGGGTGCAGAGCCCGCAGGCGGCGGTTGGAGGCCCCGGCGAAGGGCGACGCGTGACCGGAACACGCGGCATGGGGCACGCCGGGCACCATTGAGATGTGTGCGGGAAGCGTTGACGCTGCGGAGAGGGGCTCTTA
>JAIOPA010000218.1 GCA_021414165.1 Candidatus Eiseniibacteriota bacterium | reverse complement strand
TGCATCCTCGTGTTGGTGGGTGACTTCCAGTCGGCCGAGGCCAAGGCGCGCATCGCGCACTACTTCGGCTCGATCCCCAAGCAGACGCCGCCCGCCGCGCCCGTGAACAGCGAGCCGGATCAGAAGGGCGAGCGCCGCATCGAGGTGCGTTACCCGGCCGAGACGGTGTCATTCAATGTGGGCTACAAGGCACCGGGCGTCGCGAGCAACGACCACTGGGCACTCGACGTGCTGTCGCAGGTGCTGTCGGGTGGCGAGTCGTCGCGCCTGCACCAGGCGCTCGTGTACGACCAGCAGATCGCGCTGTCGGCGAATGCGTCTTACAACGCCGGCCTGGAGCCGGGCCTGTTCGAGTTCTATGTCGAGATGAAGCCGGGTAAGTCGCTCGCCGACGGCGAGAAGGCGCTGTACGCCGAGCTCGAGCGGTTGTCGACCGATGGTCCCACCGAGCGCGAGCTGCAGAAGGCGCGCAATCAGGCGGAGTCCAGCTTCATCGGTCTGCTCAAGACCAACAACGGCGCGGGCCGCACGCTGGGTTACTTCGAGCACATCTCGGGGGACTACCAGAAGATGTTCACGGCCATCGACGGCTATCGCAGTGTGACCGCCGACGATTGCCGCCGGGTCGCGAAGCAGGTGTTCGAGGCCCAGCGCCGCACCGTTTCGTTCGTCACACCGCTTGAAGTGGGGAAGGAGGCCCAGCCATGAGCCGCAATATGCTAGTGCGCGCCGCGCGGGCCGGCCTCGCGTTCGCCGCCGCCACCGTGATCGCGTTGCCTGCGTTCGCCGCCACCGGTGCGCCGGTGCGTGCCACGCTGCCCAACGGCCTCAAGGTCGTTATCGTGCCCTCGACGCGTCTGCCGATCGTGGACTTCCGGCTCGTGGCCCGTGCCGGTTCCGTGAACGACCCCGCGGGCCGCGAAGGCGTGTCGCGTCTCACCGCGGACCTGCTCACGCAGGGCGCGGGCAAGCGCAATGCCCAGCAGCTCGCCGAGGACATCGAGTTCGTGGGTGGCTCACTCACCGCCAACTCGGGCGCCGAGCAGTTGGTGATCGCCTGTGAAGTGCTCAAGAAGGATCAGCCGTTGGGTCTCGAGCTGTTCCGCGACGTCATCGTGAACCCGACGTTCGCCAAGGAGGAGTTCGACCGCAAGAAGGACGAGACGCTGGGCGGGATCGCGTCCGACAAGAGCGAGCCGTCGGTGATCGCGGAGAACGCGACCACGAAGTGGTTCTGGGGCGACAGCCCGCTGGGCCACCCGGCGATCGGCTATGAGAAGAGCGTGCAGGCCATCACGCGTGACGACGTGACCGGCTTCCACCGCCGCTTCCTCACGCCGGAGCGCAGTGTGCTCGTGGTGGTCGGCGACGTGCAGCCGGCCGCGCTCATGGCGCAGCTCAAGACCGCGTTCGCCGGCTGGAAGAGCGGCGGCGCTGCGCCCACGACGGATCCGTATGGTCCGGCCGCGCCGCAGAAGGGCCGGGTCGTGCGCATCGTGAACAAGCCGGAGGCCACGCAGACGCAGATCCGCATGGTGTGCCCATCGGTGCCGCGCAACCACCCGGACTGGTACGCCATCCAGGTGGCCAACACGATCTGTGGCGACGGCTTCACGTCGCGGCTCGTGAACTCGATCCGCGTGGAGCAGGGCCTCACGTACAGCATCAGCTCTCGATTCGCGGCGTACCGCAATGCGGGCCAATTCCGCATCGGCACGTTCACGCGCAACGAGCAGCTGCGGAAGTGCGTCGATGCCACGCTCGCCGAGGTCCAGAAGCTGGTCGACGAGGGCCCCACGGCGGCCGAGTACGACAAGGCGCGCAACTTCCTCAAGGGCCAGTTCCCGCTCGGCCTGCAGTCGCCCGACGATCTGGCGGGCGAGCTGGCGAACATGGAGTTCTTTGCGCTGCCCCAGGACTTCATCGCGGGGTATCCGGCCAAGGTCACGGCGGTCACCATGGACGACGTGAAGCGCGTGCTGAAGACGTACTTCTGCACCACCGACCTCAAGATCCTCGTGGTCACGAACGGCGAGATGGCCAAGAAGGCGCTCGACGGCGTGGGCCAGATCGAGGTGGTCGAGATCGAGTGACGCGCGCACCCGCGTTGCTGCGTTAACATGCACGGCCCGGGCCCGAGAGGGTCCGGGCCGGTGTGTTCGTGGGCCGCAGGGCCACCGGTTCGGCGGACGCGGCCGCACGCGGAGCCCTGTTGAACGACACCCCGGAAGCGCACGAGCCGGCTGCACCCCGCCGCGTGTTCGGCTTCCATCCGAACGTCATCGCGCTCGGCTTCACGTCGTTCTTCACCGACATCTCCAGCGAGATGCTCGTGCCGGTCATGCCGCTGTTCGTCACCGCCACGCTCGGCGCCTCGCTCGCGAGCCTGGGGCTCATCGAGGGCTTCGCCGAGGCCACGGCCTCGATCCTGCGCATCGTGTCCGGCCGCATCGCCGATGAGCCGTCGCGCCGCAAACCGCTGGTGGTCGCGGGCTACTCGCTGTCGGGCGTGAGCAAGTGCGTCATGGCGTTCGCCAGCTCGTGGCCGTGGCTGCTGGG
>JAIOPA010000151.1 GCA_021414165.1 Candidatus Eiseniibacteriota bacterium | reverse complement strand
TCCCTTGCGGCTCCAGGGGGCGTTCTCCCCCCGCTTGAAAGAACCCGGACAATTCCCTAGCTTCCCTCGGTGCTCGAACGATTGCGGAGCCTCATCCTGGGTGGTCGGAAGAACCTCTTCGACCCGAAGATCCACCACCAGTTAGCCCTTATCGCGTTCTTCGCATGGGTTGGCCTTGGGTCCGACGGTTTGTCGTCGTCGTCCTACGGTCCCGAAGAGGCGTTCCTCGCCCTCGGTTCCCATACGCACCTGGCACTCTACCTGACGGTGGCCATGGTGCTCACGGTGTTCCTGATCAGCGCGTCGTATACGCAGATCATCGAACTCTTCCCGAGCGGCGGCGGTGGCTATCTGGTCGCCACCAAGTTGCTGGGCACCACCCCGGGCGTCATCTCGGGTGGCGCGCTCGTGGTGGACTACGTGCTCACGATCGCCATCTCGGTGGCCTCGGGCGTGGACGCCATCTACTCATTCCTACCCGCCAGTATGTCCGGCAGTAAACTTGCAGCCGAACTGGTGGTCGTAGGTGGGTTGACCGCGCTCAACCTGCGCGGCATCAAAGAGTCCGTGGCCGTGCTCATGCCCATCTTCATCGCGTTCGTGGTGACCCACTTCGCGCTGATCCTGTGGGGCATCGGCATCCACATCCACGACTTCGGCTCGCTGTTCGCCGCCACCGTGCAGGACACGCACGCGGCCTCGAACGAACTGGGCATGTTCGGCCTCATCGGCCTGTTCCTCACCGCCTACTCGTTGGGCGGCGGTACGTTCACCGGTATCGAGGCGGTGTCGAACAGCACCGCGATCCTGCGCGAACCGCGCGTCGAGACCGGCAAGAAGACCATGGCCTACATGGCCATCTCGCTGGCGTTCACGGCCGGCGGCATCCTGCTGTGCTACCTGCTCAACAGCGTGGCACACGAGCATGGCCGCACGCTCAATGCCTCGCTCTGGACGCTGCTCACCAAGGACTGGATGATCGGTGGCTTCGCGGTCGGCGGCCCCATCGTGGTGTTCACGCTGCTCGCCGAGGGCGCACTGCTCTTTGTCGCCGCGCAGACGGGCTTCTTGGCCGGCCCTGCCACGCTGGCCGCCATGGCCGTGGACAACTGGGTGCCCAAGCGGTTCGCGCACCTGTCCGAACGGCTCGTGACGCAGAACGGCATCATCACCATGGGTCTGGCCGCCATCGTGACGCTGGCTTACACCGGCGGCGCGGTGAAGCTGCTCGTGGTCATGTACTCGATCAACGTGTTCCTTACCTTCACGCTGTCGCAGCTGGGCATGGTGCGGCACTGGTGGCAGGTGCGGAAGACCGAGGGCCACTGGCGCCGGCGCATCCTGCTGGCCGGCCTGGGCACGTTGGTGACCGGTGGCATCCTGGTGACCACCGCGGTGATCAAGTTCACGCAGGGCGGCTGGATCACGCTGGTGGTGACCGGCGCGTTCATTGGACTCTGCATGCTGGTGCGCTCGCACTACCTGCGCGTGCGCGGCGTCCTGAAGAGCCTGGACGACGTCTTGTCGGACCTGCCCATGCCCGACCGCGAGAAGGAGCCCGAGCTGGCCCCCGACGGCCCCACCGCCATCGTGCTGGTGGAGGCCTACGCCGGGCTCGGCATCCACACGCTGCTCACGGTGCAGCGCATGTTCCCGCGCCACTTCAAGAACCTCGTGTTCGTGTCGGTGGGCCTCGTGGACAGCGGCCAGTTCAAGG
>JAIOPA010000115.1 GCA_021414165.1 Candidatus Eiseniibacteriota bacterium | reverse complement strand
CCGTTCGAGGGCCGTTGGTCGTTCGGGCCCGCGTTCTTCGTGGACGATCAGGGCACGGCCCTCACGGAGTTGCGCGATCCCAACGACGGCACGCCGCTCGGCATCGTGGGTGATCTGCACCGCTGGACGTACGGCGGGGAGTGGCGCACCGAGGCGATGCTGCATCGCACCAAGCGCTGGGAATGGCTCTGGAACGCGGGCTTCGGATACGGCCGCCAGGAGATCGATCAGCGCGGCGTGAATGCCGGTGCGGTGAGCGGAGTCACGCTCTCGACCGGCACCTCGGCGCTGCTGCAGCTGGCGGGCGGGCATCATCTGGGTTTGTCGCTGGCGTACCGCAAGCTGGCGGTGAGCACGGAAGCAGACCCCGGACGTACGACGCAGTGGGCCACGGCATCGCTCGAGTGGCGTTGGCAGGGCACTCCGAAGGAGTGACGGATTCGCGCGCGACACGGCACGCAGGAGGCGGGCCGGGTGGTGCAGCGACCTTTCGAAGGAAAAGCACATGGCTCTGAACGACCGCACCAAGATCGTCAATCTCCAGATCGAAGAGGAGATGAAGACCAGCTACATCAACTATTCGATGTCGGTCATCGTCTCCCGCGCACTGCCGGACGTGCGCGACGGGCTCAAGCCCTCGCAGCGCCGCATCCTGGTCGCCATGAACGACCTCAATCTGGCGCCGGGCCGCGGTTATCGTAAGTGCGCCAAGATCGCCGGCGACACGTCGGGTAACTATCACCCGCACGGCGAAGGCGTCGTGTATCCGACGCTCGTGCGTATGGCGCAGGACTGGGTCATGCGTTACCCGCTCGTCGACGGCCAGGGCAACTTCGGCTCGATCGACGGCGACGCGCCGGCCGCCATGCGATACACCGAGGCGCGGCTCACGCCGATCGCCATGGAGTTGCTGGCCGACCTCGAGAAGAACACGGTCGACTTCCGGCCGAACTACGACGAGACCCTGGAGGAGCCGGTCGTGCTCCCGGGTGTCGTGCCGAACCTGCTCATCAACGGCTGTTCGGGTATCGCCGTCGGTATGGCCACGGAAGTCCCGCCGCACAACCTGCGCGAGATCTGTGACGCCATCATCGCGATCATCGACAAGCCCGAGACGGCGCCCGAGGACCTGCTCAAGATCGTGAAGGGCCCGGACTTCCCGACGGGCGGCATCATCTATGGCACGCAGGGCATCCGCGATTGCTACCTGAATGGCCGCGGCAGCATGAAGATGCGGTCCAAGGTGCAGGTCGAGGAGGGCAAGGGCGGCCGTATGAGCCTGGTCGTCACCGAGATCCCGTTCCAGGTGAACAAGACCAGCCTGCTCGAGAAGATCGCCGACATGGTGCGCGACGGTAAGATCGCCGGCATCTCGGATCTGCGCGACGAGTCCGACCGCGACGGTATGCGCATCGTGGTCGAACTCAAGAAGGACGCGAACCCGAAGGTCGTGCTGAACCAGTTGTTCGTGCACACGCCGCTGCAGACCACGTTCGGCGCCATCATGCTGGCCCTGGTCGACAACCGGCCGCAGGTGCTCACGCTGCGCAAGCTGCTTGACGAGTACGTGCGTCACCGGCGCGAAGTGGTGCGTCGCCGCACCGAGTTCGATCTCGCCGAGGCCGAGCGCCGCGCCCATATCCTCGAAGGCTTGAAGATCGCGCTCGACCACCTCGACGAGGTGATCGCGCTCATCCGCAAGTCGAAGGACACCGAGACGGCGCGCGAAGGCCTCATGAAGACCTTCAAGCTGTCCGAGATCCAGGCCAGCGCGATCCTCGAGATGCGCCTGGCCCGCCTCACGGGTCTCGAGCGCGACAAGATCCAGGCCGAGTACCTCGAGGTCATCAAGCTCATCGAGTCGCTGCGGTCGATCCTGGCGAGCGAGAAGAAGATGCTCGCCATCATCCAGGACGAGGTGCGCCGCATCCGCGACAAGTACGGCGACGAGCGCCGCACGCACATCGCGGTGGACGAAGGCGACATCAACTACGAAGACACCATCGAGCAGAAGGACATGGTCATCACGATCTCCCACTCCGGCTACATCAAGCGGCAGGAGATCTCGGCCTATCGCGCCCAGCGGCGCGGTGGCAAGGGCGTGATCGGCGCGCGCACGAAGGAAGACGACTTCATCGTGCACCTGTTCATCGCCAACACCCATGCCTACCTGCTGTTCCTCACGGACAAGGGCCGTTGCTACTGGCTCAAGGTGCATGAGATCGAGTCGGCCGGCCGCATGGCCAAGGGCCGCCCGCTCGTGAACCACCTCGAGGGCATGGCGCGCGACGAGCGCGTGCAGGCCGTGGTCGCCGTGAAGGCGTTCGACGACCAGCACTTCCTGGTGTGTGCGACCCGCAAGGGGCTCATCAAGAAGACGGTGCTGTCGGCGTACGGCAACGTGCGTAAGGCCGGCATCAACGCCGTGCTGCTCGAGGACGGCGACGCGCTCATCGAGGCGATCATCACCGATGGCACGCAGGACATCATCCTTGCCAAGAAGAAGGGTCTCGCGATCCGCTTCCACGAGGATGAAGTGCGCGCCATGGGCCGCACCGCGTACGGCGTCAAGTCCGTCACGCTGGACGACGACGACGATGAGGTCGTGAGCATGGTCGGCGTGAAGCGCCAGGCCACGCTGCTCGCGGTCACGGAGCACGGTTACGGCAAGCGCAGCGAGATCTCGGAGTACCGTGTCTCGCACCGCGGCGGTAAGGGCATCATCACGATCAAGACCACGGAGCGGAACGGCAACATCGTGGCCGTGAAGGAGGTCGTCGATGGTGACGAGCTCATGATCGTGACAAAGCAGGGCCAGCTGATCCGCATGCCGGTCGCGGGCATCAGCGTGCTCGGCCGCAACACGCAGGGCGTGCGCCTGGTGAACCTGGCGGTGTCCGAGGAGAGCGGCAACCTGCTGCCCGATACGGTCGGCGGTGTGACGCGCGTGGTGTCCGAGGATTACGGTCCGGATGGTGCGCCGGCAGCCGATGTCGTCGATGCCGGTGACGACGCGGTGGGCGAGGGCGAGACCGAGGCCTGATCGAAGCCAGACTCTGGAGAGGCCGTGGGCTCGCGCCCACGGCCTTCTTCGGATCGCAGTTAGTGAAATAATTCACGAACGGATCGTGGTGATGTCGCACATCAGTGAACCGACCGTCCGGCGCCTGTCGAACTACTACCGCGTCCTTGAAGAGGTCGCGGCCGAAGGCAAGCGCATGATCTCGTCGCAGCTGCTCGCGGAGCGCGAGGGCATCACGTCGGCGCAGGTCCGCAAGGACCTGTCCGCGTTCGGTTCGTTCGGCCGCCGCGGCCTGGGCTACCACGTCGAGCACCTGCGCGATGAGATCCGCGCGCTCCTGGGGCTCGATCGCCGCTGGAAGGCGTGCATCGTGGGAGCGGGCCACATCGGTTCGGCGCTCGTGAGCTATCGCGGCTTCGCCGATCAGGGCTTCGACGTGATCGCGGTGTTCGATGCCGACCAGGATCGCGTGGGCCGCACGCTCGAGGGCCTGGTGGTGCGCCACATCTCGCAGTTGGGCCCGAAAGAAGGCTTCGAGATCGGTGTGATCGCCACGCCCGTGCGCGCCGCACAGGAAGTGGCCGACGCGCTCGTGGCGGCGGGTGTGCAGGGCATCCTCAACTTCGCACCGCGCAAGCTCAAGGTGCCCGCCTCGATCACGCTGCGCACGGTCGACATGACCATGGAGTTCGAGAGCCTGTCGTACGCGCTCACGCACACGAGCGATTCGGGGCCGCGCCGCCGCCGCAGCGCCCCGCGCCGCCGCGCATGAGTCACGCGCGCCGCGAGCGGCTCGCGCTGCTCGCGATGTTGGCCGCCACGCTGCTGTGGGGCGGCACGTTCGTGGCGATCCGCGACAGCGTCAAAGCGCTCACGCCACAAGCGCTGGTCTTCGGCCGCTTCGCCGTGGCCGCGGTGCTGTTCACGCTGGTCGCACTGCTGCGCCGTCGCGCACCCACGGCGCGCGAGTGGCAGTTGGGCGTGGGCAACGGCGTGCTCATGGTGTTCGCGTTCTTCCTGCAGGCCTTGGGGCTGCGCACCACGTCGGCGGGCTCGAGCGCGTTCCTCACCTGTGCCGGCACATTGGTGGCCGCCTTCTACGCATGGCCACTGCTCAAGCAGCGGCCGTCTCGTGAGTTGTTCGTGGGGCTGGCACTCGCCTTCGCGGGCTCGGCGCTCATGTCGCTCGACGGTTCGCTGCGGTTGGGCCGCGGCGAACTCATCACGCTCGCGGGCGCGTCCATGTACGCGCTACAGATCGTGTGGGTGGCGCGCTTTGCCGGTGCCATCGATCCGTTGTCGGTGACACTCGTGCAGGCCGCTGTGGTGGCGCTGTGTCTGGCGCCCTTCACCGGCGACCCGCGCGCCGCATTCATGGCGCTGTCGCCGGCAGGTTGGCGCGACTTCGCCTATCTGGCGGTGGCGGGCAGTTCACTGGCGCCCGTGTTCCAGGTGTTCGCGCAGCAGACGCTACCCGCGGGCCGAGTGGCGTTGTTGTTCGCGCTGGAGCCGGTGTTCGCGCTGGTGTTCGCGCTCACGCTCGGCGGTGAGCGCTTCGTGATGCGGTGGTGGCTGGGTGCGGCTCTCATCCTGGTTGCCGTGGTGCTGGTGGAGTGGCGCGCCGCGAATCCGTCACTCGGCAAGCCACGCGAATAGCCGGCGAGTGATCTTGCCTTCGCCGCGGAAGATCGCACCGCCGCGGCCATGCAGCCCCGAATCCGCCACGCGCACCTGACCGGGAGCGGTGGCACGCGACAACAGATCGCCGAACTCGAGTGCATCGGGTTCCTCGGGCGAGACCTGGACGAACGTGCGCGTGCCTGCCGCACGCAACTGCGCGCGGTACTCGGCCACCTCGACCACCGGCACGCGCGGTGCCACCAGAAGCAGTGCCTTGATGTCGCGGCGCGCCTTGGCCAGCGCCAGCGCGACCGGAGCGCGATCGCCCACCGTGCCCACGATCCAACCCGGCGACTTGAACGCGGGCCGCTTGCTCAACGCGTCCATGGCGAGCGCCGCATCGGACGTGGTGATCTCGAAGTGCGCACGCTCGCGACCGATCCAATCCTCGGGGCCCATGGAGCCTGCACCCAGCGAGCCGAACGCGCCACGCGGCGCGAGCAGTGCCACCGGGTGGCCATTCGCCGTGCACGCGGCCACGAGCGAGTCGACCGCGCACACCGTGTCGGCGGGCGAGAGCACGAACAGGAGTGCGGCGCGCCGGCCGGAGTCCGGCTTGGCCGGGAACGTGTAGAGCTGAAGCGCGAATCCGTCCTTGGCGCGCAGCGTCTCGAGCGCGCCGCCGAACGTGGCGGCGAACGCCAACTCCTCGGCCTTGGTGCGCTCGATGCCCCCGCTCACGGCCAACGTGCGGCGATCGTCGGTGTAATGCAGCCGGTGCTGTGCGCGCACCAACACCGAGTCGGCCACGCGGTCGTTGCCGCGACGGCGCACCAGCGTGAGGAGCGCGTTCCGCCAAGCGCCCGCGTCATCGCCGCCCGCGCTCTGCGCCAACATGAAGCGCCGCGTCCAGAGTGGCCGGCGCTCGATGCGCTCGGTGCTGCCCTGCAGTGCCGCCACCGCGCTGTCGGCGCGGCCGAGCAACGACAGCGTCCAGCCGAGGCGCGCGTGCGCATCGGGGACACGGTTGGGCGCCGACAGGTCGGCCTGCTGCGCGAGTTCGCCCGCGATGGCGCGCGCCTCGGCCAGGTGCTTGGCGTTGCCGCCCGAGCGCGTGAGCGCATCGATGATCGCGAAGCCCTCATCGAAGTCGCCACGCAACCGCCAGGCGTGCCGCCAGTGGGCCAGCGCGCTGTCGGCGCGGCCCGCGCGCGCGTCCTGCACCCCCAGCCAATACGCCGCGTCGCCCGAGTCGAGCTTCTGGCTCGCGCTGGCGCCGGGCGCATCACCCGCGGCCACGGTGCGCTGCAGGAACGCGCGCACGGTGGCGCCATCCTTGCCGTTCCACATCATCTCGAGATGCGGCGGCGCGGGGATCCCGGCGGCCACGGCGAGCGAAGCGAACGTGCAGAGCGCGAGAGCAGCGAGCAGTGCGAGGCGGCGCATCATCGGACTTCCTTGCTGGGCTGGAGGGTGTCGAGGAACAGGCGTTCGAGCGGGGAGTGCAGGTCGTCGCCCGCGCCCCATTCGTTGCGGCCGAGCATGCGGCCCTCGAGCGCCTCGTCGCACAACAACACCGCCGGGCGGTGCAGCACCGCGGCCATGAACGAGAGTTTCTTGCGCATGCCATGCGAGAACCCGTGCACGGGCTCGTCGAGCCGCGCGCCCAGATCGAGCGCATCGCCCAGCGCGACCACGCGCGCCGAGGCTTGCGAGGAGTCGAGTCCGCGCACGCTGGCCACGAACGCCAGGTACTCGCGCGGCGACAACTCCTCGTGGAACGAGGGATCCTCGGCGGCATAGCCCAGCGCGCTCTTGGCCGCGAGTGGCGCACGCCACATGTCGTGGCCCGCCACGGTGACCGTGCCCGAGTCGGGCGGCTGCAGCCCGGCCACGGTGCGCAATAGCGTGCTCTTGCCCGCGCCATTGGCGCCCAACAGGCCCACGATGCGGCCCGGCTCCACGGTGAACGACACGCCTGCGAGTGCCTGCCGGTCGCCATAGGCGCGCGCCAGTTCGTGCAGCACCAGCACTACACCACCTCCGGCGTGTGCCAACGCGACAAGCGCCGCGTGGCGAAGATGAGCGCACCGATCAACATCCCCCAACCGAACAGCGGGATCGCGAGGCTCGACACCAGCCCCACGCCGAGCCAGCCGTAATACAGGTTCTCGGCGGCCGCCGGGCGGCCGGGCATGGAGAGCCCGAGGTGGAGTCCGATGAATACCACGAGCACGGCCGGGATCGCCCACGTGAGCGCGGTGCCCACGCGCAAGAGCGGCGGCAAGGGCTGCGCCGCGAGCATCTGCAGTACGAGCACGCTTGCGAGCACCAGCAGCAGCGGTATGGCCCGCGCACGCCACGCATCGCCCAGCGTGATCGGCAGCGGCCGCACCGCCGACGCCGGATCACCCGCGCCGCGCCACGCCGCCCATGCGCCGAGCCCGGTGCACGCCAGCGTGAACGCCGCGAACGACAGCGCCCGCGTCTCGAGCGGCTCACGATGCAGCACGAACCAGATGAGCACACTGAGCGCCAACGCCAGGGCGGCCGCCACGAGCCGTGCGCGCGGCGAACCGGCGCGCAAAGACACGAGCGCATCGCGCGTGGCCAACGCGCGCCAGCGCGAGCG
>JAIOPA010000150.1 GCA_021414165.1 Candidatus Eiseniibacteriota bacterium | reverse complement strand
GTGGTGCTGTTGTCGGGCGAGGCGCTGGGCTCGCTGGCGCTGTTGCTCTCACGCCCGATCCTCGAGGCGGGCGAGTTCATCGAGTTGCCGCGCGCAGGCGAGCTGTTCCGCGTGATCGAGGACTTCTTCCGCACGCACTTCCAGCGCTTCCACGGCCTGCGTTCGCTCGAGGTGCTGCGTGGCCTCGATGCGGCACCGGGCCCCGATGCCGTGCCGGCGCGCACCACGCCCTGGCCGCCGCTGGAGCCCCTGCGCAAGGCGCCGCCCGCGCTCGAGGCCGCTCCCGAGGAACCGGGCGAACCGTCGTAGCGCGCGCTTCGCCGCGACTGGCGAGCACGCGCTGCGCCCTTTAATATCGCGCGTTCGCAACCCCTCTCACGCCGTCGCACAGGAGTCCTTGCCATGTCCGCGCCCCGTACGCTGCAGAACATGATCCTCGCACTCGAGACCTTCTGGGCCGAGCGCGGCTGCGTGATCCAGCAGCCGTACCCGTCCGAGGTCGGTGCGGGCACGTTCAATCCCGCCACGTTCCTGCGCTCGCTGGGGCCCGAACCATGGCGTGTGGCGTACGTGGAGCCCTCGCGCCGTCCCAAGGACGGCCGCTATGGCGAGAACCCCAATCGCTTCCAGCAGTTCTTCCAGTACCAGGTGCTCTTGAAGCCCGCACCGGCCGACGTCGTCGATGCCTACTTCCAGTCGCTCGCCGCGTTCGGTCTGGATCCCATGACGCACGACCTGCGTCTGGTCGAGGACGACTGGGAGAGCCCCACGCTGGGCGCTGCGGGGTTGGGCTGGCAGGTGTGGTGCGATGGCACCGAGATCTCGCAGTTCACGTACTTCCAGCAGTGCGGCGGCCTCGAACTGCCGGTGGTCTCGGCCGAGCTCACGTATGGCCTGGATCGCATCGGCATGATGCTGCAGGGCACCGACCGTGTGCAGGACCTGCTGTGGGCGCCCGGCGTCACGTGGGGCGACCTGTGGGTGCGCAACGAGTGGGAGTGGTCGCACTACAACTTCGAGCAGGCGCCGGTGCCGGAGCTGTTCGAGATGTTCAAGGTGTGGGAGTCCGAGGCTGACCGGCTGCTGGACCTCAAGCTGGTCAACCCGGGCTACGACGCCGT
>JAIOPA010000149.1 GCA_021414165.1 Candidatus Eiseniibacteriota bacterium | reverse complement strand
CGGTGGCCCCGGTACCACCAGGATCACGCGCAGCGCACCGCCCACCAGGTTCCATGCGTTGAGTGCCTCGCGCGTGGGCGGCCAGCCCGGTAGCACCACCACGACTTCGGAGCCGTCGGGGAAGATGCTCTGCTGGAGCGGCTTGAGTTCGGCGTAGGTGGCCGGCCACGACGGCAGCGCGATGAGCAACTGCCGGAACCCGTCCACGAACCGCAGGTCCTCGATGTCCGCCGCCGTCGGCAGGCGCCGCATGACCACATGCGTGCCGAAGCCGAAGTCCGAGTCGAGGAGGAGCGGGGCGCAAAGCGCGTCGTCCGCTGGGGCCTCGGCCACGGGCGCTGGAGCCGCCGGCGCCTCGGAGCCCGTGGCCTGCGCCTGCGCTACCGCGGGGGCGGGCTTGGGCTTACGGGCGTGGGCGGGGTGGGCGATGAGACTCAGGCAGAGGGTGAGGCCTGCGAGATAAGGCATTCCATGCCAGCGGTTTGCAGTCATCATGGTATCCCCAAGGGTCCTGCAGGGTCGTGGTGCGAAGATTCCGTCCGGGGCCGATCCCGGCCTCCGGAGCGGGTTCCCGTCCTCCTGAGCTGTTACCCCACAATAGGGCCGAGCCGCCTGCAGCCCAAGGAGCATCCGTTCCATGTACGCGATCGTGCACATCTCTGGCGTCCAGACCAAGGTCACGCCGGATACGCTCTTCGACGTGCCGCGCCTTGCCGGCGAGCCCGGCGAGAAGCTCAAGTTCGACCAGGTCCTCCTGATCGGCAATGGCGACAAGATCTCCGTGGGCCAGCCCATGGTGAAGGGCGCCACGGTCTCTGCCGAGATCGTCGAGCATCTGCGTGGTGAGAAGGTCAGGATCTTCAAGTTCAAGCGCCGGCGCGCCTATCGTCGCCGTCGCGGCCACCGTGACGATCTCACGCGCATCCGCGTGACCTCGATCTCGGCCTAAGCGAGAAAAGGAATAGCCCCATGGCTCACAAAAAAGGTCAGTCCTCGACCAAGAACGGCCGTGACTCCCACGCTCAGCGGCTCGGCGTGAAGAAGTTCGGCGGTGAGACCGTGCGCGCCGGCAGCATCCTCGTGCGCCAGCGCGGCACCGTCATGTTCCCCGGCCACAATGTCGGTCTGGGCAAGGACGACACCCTCTTCGCGTTGATCGACGGCAAGGTGGAGTTCGCCCGCGTCGGTAAGAACCGCAAGAGAGTGCACGTGATGCCGGTGGCGGCCGAGACGAACTGAAGTCTCGCAGCACCCGAACACTCCCGCCGCCGCCGGTCCACACGGATCGGTGGCGGCGTTTCGTTGCACACATGATCGGCTCCCGGGCCACACCGGCTCACGATGCGGCAGGGCGGCCGTTGAATACGGAGGGATCCCGTGAAGAACAAGGTCGCCGTCATCGGCGCAGGTAACGTGGGCGCGAGCGCTGCCCTGTACATCGCCGAGCGTGGACTTGCCGACGTCACGCTCATCGACCGCCCCGAGATGGAAGGCATGCCGCAGGGCAAGGCTCTTGATATGGAAGAGGCCGCGCCGCTCTGGCACAAGGGCCCCAAGGTCACCGGCTCGACCGACCTGGCCTCCGTGAAGGGTGCCGACGTCGTCGTGATGACGGCCGGCTTCCCGCGCAAGCCCGGCATGTCGCGCACCGACCTGCTCAAGGCCAACGCCGACATCATCAAGCCCGCCGCCGAGGCCGTGAAGCAGCACGCGCCCAACGCCACGGTCGTGGTGGTCACGAACCCGCTCGACGTGATGGCGTGGTACTTCGGCCACATCACCGGCTTCCCCAAGAACCGCGTGCTCGGCATGGCCGGTATCCTGGACAGCGCGCGCTTCCGCGCGTTCCTCGCCATGGAGCTCGGCATCTCGGGCGCCGACATCCAGGCCATGGTGCTGGGCGGCCACGGCGACTCCATGGTGCCGATCACCAAGTACACCGTCGCCGGTGGCATCCCG
>JAIOPA010000102.1 GCA_021414165.1 Candidatus Eiseniibacteriota bacterium | reverse complement strand
TGGAGCGATCGTGGCGCTGGTCACGGCATGGCCCGTGCGCAGCGAGGCGGCCACGGTCGTGTGGTCGTCGCGGAACGTGAAGCAGACCGAACAGGCCGCACGCGATAGCGCGGCCGTGCGTGACAGCGTCGCGCGGGCGGCCATCGCACGCGCCGCGGCACGGGCGGCGTTCGTGCGCGACAGCGTGGCGCAACTCGAGGCCGTGCGCGTGGCGGCCGAGCGTGACTCCGCGGCCAAACGCGCACTGCAGCGCGCCACCGCGGTGCGCGACAGCATTGCACGCAGCGAGGCCGCCTCGGTCGAGGCCGTGCGTGCCGCCGCCGAACGCGAGGCGTTGGCCAAACGCGAGGCCGCGCACGCCGACAGCATGGCCAAGGCCGCCAAGGCCAAGCGCGTGAAGCGCGACAGCACTGCCACGAGTGCGCGGGTGAGCAAGCCCGCGCCGCCGGTGGTGCCTGTGGTCACGGCGTTCGCGGCGGTGCCCTTGCCCGCACGCGCACCGGCGGCCACATCCGTGCCCGCACCGGCTCCAAGCACGGTGAACCGCGCACCCGAACCGCGCGCCGCGCGCGCCGCCTCGCGGATCACGTATCTGGCCGGGCGCAGCGCCTACGTGGATGCGGGCGAACTCGATGGCCTGGCCGTGGGCGACAGCGTGAGCGTGCTGCGCGATGGCCAGTCCATCGCACTCCTGCGCGTGGCGTTCGTGTCGAGCCATCGCGCCTCGTGTGACACGTTGTGGACGCGCGCGCCACTCGCGGTGGGCGATGCCACGCGTTACCGCTCGGATCCGCTGCGGCGCGAGGCCGTGGCCGACAGCACGCGGCGCGTGGCTGCACGCGGTGACTCATTGCGCGCGGTGGCCGTGCTCGCGCCGCCCAAGGGCCGTGCCGCCACGCGTAGCGCGCGCACGCGTGGCCGTATGGGCGCACGCTGGCTCAGTGTGAACACCGACGGCGCAGGCGCCTACCAGCAGCCCGGCATGGAGATGCGTCTCGACACCCGTGGCGCCGCGGGTGGCCACATGGACGCGTCGTTCGATGTACGCGGCCGCCGCACGAGCCGCACCAGTGACACGGGCACCGAGGTGGAACAGCTGTCGCGCGTGTACCGCGCCTCGACCACGGTCCGCGATGCGCAGGATCATCGCCGCATCACGCTGGGCCGCCAGACCTCGCCCACGTTGGCCTCGGTGAGCTTGTTCGACGGCGTGCTGCTGGAGGCCGTGTCCCCCACGCACACGTTCGGTGCGTTCACCGGCACGCAGCCGGATCCGTTGCGCTTCTCGTGGTCGCGCGAACTCATCGAGGGTGGCGTGTTCGCCGAGTGGCATCAGCGTCCGCTCTCGGAGCGCCGCTGGTCGGTGGCGACGGGTGCGATCACGTCGCGCCAGGGCTCGCAGGTGAACCGCGACTTCATGTTCGCGCAGGGCTGGTGGTTCTCGAAGGCCGCGAGCGCGTCGGTGGCGCAGGAGGTCGATCTCAACACCGGCTGGAAGCGCACCATGGGCGAACCCATGGTGTCGTGGACCAGCACGTTCGCCACCATGCGTGTGCCCGTCTCGCACGGCGTGGCCGTGACGTCGGGCTACGACAATCGCCGCAGCGTGCGGTTGTGGCGCGATCGCGAGACGCCCGAGACCGACTTCGATGATCGCTATCGCCAGGGCGCGTGGGCCGGCGCCACGCTGGACCTGCTCGAGCGCGTGCATGCGGGTGCGGAGTACCGCACAGGCTCGGGCGGCGATCGCTCCGACACGCGCACCTACCAACTCGAGCTGCGCCGCCTCACGCGTTGGCAGGGTTCGCTGCGCACGCGTACGTCCACGTTCGATTCCCCCGGGTCGGCCAGCTCGCTGTGGTCGTTGGGCGCGGGCTTCGATCCGTGGCCGCAATCGCATGTGGAGTTCACGCTCGGCAAACGCAACACCACCGAGCGGCTCACGAACACCAGCGACTCCGAGCGCTGGCAAGGTGTGGACCTGGATCTCGCACTGGGCGGGCGCTGGTACCTGAACGGCGGCTACGAGCGTCAGACCGGCCTCGGCGGCAGCACGCGCCAGTTGCAGGGTGGCTTGAGCGTGCGGCTCTAGCGGCGATGGCGGCTGCGACGCGAGCATCCGCGCGCGGCCGCCACTCGACGTGTTCGCAGCGGGTTGCGCTCGCAGGCGCCCGCCCCTCACGTCATGCGCACCCGGGACCGATACTCCCTTCGTTGCATCGGGAGTAGACGGCCCACCCTCGGGAGTGCCATGGTCCTCGCACGCATGAAGACGATCCTCCGCTACGCGATCGGCGTCGCCGCACTGCTCGTGCTCGTCGCCGCAAAGAACGTCACCGCGACGAACCTTGCCGCGACGAACGACGAGACGCGTCTGGCCCTGCCCTCGTCCCCGCCGCGTCCCGTCAAGCCCGCAGGCAAGGTGTTGTTCTCGGACGACTTCTCCAAGGGCCTCCACGCATGGTCACCGGATCGCGAGGGCGTGTGGACGGTCGTGCGCGGCATGCTGCGTGCCGACCTGCCCGATCAGAAGCAGCTGCGCTCGCTCATCTATGCCGGCGATACGTCGTGGACCGACATCGCGGTCGACGTGGACGTGTGCATGATGCGCGGCGTCGATAAGGGCGTGGTCGTGCGCGTCATGGACAACGTGGGCCTGGGCGTGGACCTGCGCGGCGGTGGCTACCAGGATGTGCTCGTGTACCAGCGCGAGCTGCCCATGGGCCGCGCCAGCGCGACCAACGCCAACGGCACCTGGAATCACCTGCGGCTCGAGGTGAAGGGCGCACACTTCAAGGTGTTCGTGAACGGCGAGCTCAAGATCGAACGTACCGAGCTCAAGTTCATCCGCCCCAAGGGCCGCATCGCGCTGCCCGCTTACACCGGCGGCGTGGGCCAGTGCACCGTGTACTACGACAACGTGGTCGTGACCGCGCTGGAGTAGCTGGGCGTCAGCGCTTGCCGCGAAGCAGCCGCAGGCCGTTCAGGATGACGACCACCGTGCTGCCCTCGTGCCCCGACACCGCGATCGGCAGCTTGAGCGCGCCGAGCGGCGTGGCCGCACCCGCGAACACCCAAGTGACCAGGATCGCCATGACACCCGTGGCGATGACCAGGTTCTGCACCACGACGCGCCGCGCACGCTGCGCGAGCTTGATCGCGTAGGGCAGCGCCGCCAGATCGTCGCCCATGAGCACCACGTCGGCGCTCTCCATGGCGGCGTCGCTACCAATGCCGCCCATGGCAATTCCCACCGAGGCACGCGCCAGGGCCGGCGCATCGTTGACGCCGTCGCCGATCATGGCCGCCTTGCCATACTTCTCTTCCAGCTCGCCGATCACGCGGACCTTGTCCTCGGGTAGCAGCTGGCCGTGCAGTTCGTCGACGCCCGTCTCGGTGCCGATCGCCTGCACGGTCTTGTGGTTGTCGCCCGACAGCAGCGCCGTGCGCTGCACGCCCGCGGCCCGCAACGCCTGAACCGTGGCGCGCGCGGAGGAACGCACGCGATCGGCCGCGGCGATCACGCCCCACGCGACACCGCGCCGCACGATCATGGCCGTCTTGGCCTCGGCCGCGAACCGGCGCGCGTGCTCCACGGCGGCCTCGGGCGGCGTCACGCCAAGCGACACGAACAACTCGGGCGTGCCCACTTCAATGCGCTCGCCACCCGAGACCGCCACCAACCCCTTGCCCAGATGGTTCGTGAGCGACTCGGCCGGCGTGAACGTGATGCCGCGCGACTCCGCCGCGCGCACCACGGCCTGCGCCAACGGATGCGGCGAACGCTTCTCGGCGCTCGCGGCCCAGCCCAGCAACTCGTTCTCGCTGGCGCCCGACACCGCCACGAGGTCGGTGACCTCGAAGCGGCCATGCGTGAGCGTGCCGGTCTTGTCGAACGCCACCAGCTTCACGCGGCCCAGTGCCTCGAGGTCGGCACCACCCTTGAACAAGATGCCGTTGCGCGCCGCGTTGGCGATGGCCGACAGCACCGTGGCCGGCGTGGCGATGACCAACGCGCACGGCGAGGCGACCACCAACAGCGTCATGGCGCGGTAGAACGACTCGCGCCACGGCTCGTGCATGAGCAGCGGCGGGATGAACAACACCAGTGCAGCGCCCACCATGACGATGATGGTGTAGTAGCGGCCCGCGACCTCGGCCAGCTCCTCGGCGCGCGACTTCTTCTCCTGCGCTTCCTGCACCAGCGACACGATACGCGCGAGCGCGCTGTTGGCTGCGGCGCGCGTGGCCAGGTACTCGAGCGAACCCTGCTGATTGAGCGTGCCCGCGAACACCTTGTCGCCCGCCGCCTTGGGCACGGGCACCGACTCGCCCGTGAGGCTCGACTGATCGACGAGCGACTCGCCCAGCGTGACATTGCCGTCGACCGGGAACGCCTGCCCCGGCTTTACAATGACCGTCTCGCCCACGCGCACGTCGTCGACATCGACCTCGAGCTCACGGCCACCCCGGCGCACCAATGCACGCGCGGGGCGCAGCTCGAGCAGCGCACGCAGCGC
>JAIOPA010000178.1 GCA_021414165.1 Candidatus Eiseniibacteriota bacterium | reverse complement strand
CCGAGTACGAGGCGCGCGGCCGGTTCGACCTGCTGTTCCGCGCGCATGGTATCGCGGTCTCACTCAAGCTCGCGCTGGGGCTCCTCGCCAGCGTCGTCGTGTTGTTGATCGTGCCACATCTGGTCTACCAGTTCGACGTCGTAGAGCTGTCCGAGCTGGTGCCGATCCTGGTCTACACCGTGGCGAGTGACGGCCTCTACACCACGGGCCGCTCGCTGCTGTTCGGCATGCAGCGCTATGAGTGGGTGAGTGGCCTCTCGCTGCTGTTCCACGTGGCCAAGACCGTCCTCGTGGGCGTGCTGTGGTGGAGCAAGCAGGGGCTGGTGGGCATGGCGATCGGCCTCACCGCGCTCACGGTGGCGCAGGCCATCCTGTTCTCGCTCGTCGCTTGGTGGCAGGCGTTGCGCATGTCGCGCCGTCCGGTCGTGCTCCCGGCGCCGGGAGAGACCGAGCCCTCGTTGTTCAAGCAGATGTTCGGCTATTGCCTGCCGCTGCTCGGCGCGCGCGCCGCGTTCCTGTCGGGCCAGAACCTGAGCAAGCTGCTGCTCGCGAAGGTCATGGACGCCACGCAGCTGGGTTACTTCACGTTCGCGTTCCAGACCATCGAGCGCTTCGTGGAGTTGGCCTACACCGTGCCCAGCGCTTTGCTGCCGTCGCTCACGCACCTGGTGGCGCGCGAGGAGCGCGAGCGGCTGGGTTACATCTTCGAGCAGGCGTTCCGCTTGGTGCAGGTCGCAGCCTGTGTGGTGGCGTGGGGTGTGTTCGCGTTCGCGCCCGAGCTTACGCTGTGGGTCGGTAGCCCGCTCTTCCTGCCGTCGCTCGGCATGCTGCACGTGCTCGCCCTGGTGCCCATCGCGCGCACCGCGCAGCAGCCCCTCACCATGCTGTTCCAGGCCATGCGCCGTCCGGGCTTCGTGCTCACCCTGGCCATGATCAACCAGCGTGGTGCTGCGCGCGCTCGTGCTCGCGGTCCCCATGCTCGGCGTGGCATTCGTCCTGTCGAATGGCGGGCACCACCCGGTGGTCTCGCTCGCCGCCCGTGTCGCATTGTTGTTGCCGGCCGCGCTCGCGCTCTTCGCGCTCGGTCTGGTCACCCGTTACGATCTCGAGAAGTTGTCCGCGCTCGAGCTGCGCTCCGTCTGGCTTCGCCGCCTCCGCGACCTCCTGGTCGGGGCGACGGACCGGGTCGCGAGCGTCTTCGAACCCCGGAGGCCCGCATGACCGCCCCCCGCGTCCTCGTCGTGATCCCTGCACACAACGAGGAAGAGAGTCTGCCCGCCACGCTGGCCGAGGTGCGCGCCAAGGCGCCCACCGTTGACCTGCTCATCGTGGATGACGGCTCACGTGATGCCACGTCCCGTGTCGCCCGCGAGGCCGGTGTGGCCGTGGTGCGCCACACCGTGAACCTCGGTGTCGGTGGCGCGCTCCAGACCGGGTTCCGCTATGCGTACGAGCATGGCTACGACATCGGTGTGCAGCTCGATGCCGACGGCCAGCACGACCCGGCGTACCTCGAGCGCATCCTGGAGCCCGTGATCGCGGGCCGCTGCGATGTGGCGATCGGTTCGCGCTTCGTGGAGTCCACGGGCTACAAGGCGCCGTGGAACCGGCGGCTCGGCATGCTGTTGTTCAGCGGGGTCGTGCGCATGGCGCTCGGCCGCCCCATCGCCGACACGACCTCGGGGTTCAGGGCCTACAATCGCGCGGTCATGAAGGTCTGCATGCATGACTTCCCCAAGGACTTCCCGGACGCCCCGCTGCTCATCTCGCTCGCGCGTCATGGCTTCCGCCTGGACGAGGTGCCGGTGGTGATGCGCGAGCGTCAGGCCGGCCAGTCGTTCTACACGCTCGGCAAGCAGCTCTACTACCCCTACAAGAACCTGCTGGCGTCGCTCATGGCGCTCATCCGCAAGCCCGTCTAGGAGGCCCGCCCATGTTCTTCCTGTCTCGTACCCAGATCATCACCGCGCTCGGCGCGTTGGCGCTTGCCGCCTATGTGCTCGACCTGGTCCGCCGCCGCAAGTTGTCCGAGGAGTACTCGCTGCTCTGGGTCATCGCCACGGTGGTGATCGCAGCGCTCGGCTTCTCGACGCCGTTGCTCACGTGGATCACGCGCACGCTCGGGTTCATGGGCGAGTCGTCGACCACGTTCGCGTTCGGTCTGGCGTTCTCGCTGGCCATGCTGTTGTACCTGTCGCTCAAGTTGTCGCGCGCTGGCTACGAGAACCACGCGCTGACCCGCGAGCTCGCGCTGTTGCGCGAGGAGGTCGAGGCCATGCGCCGCGAACGATCCGGGGGGCAGTCGTGAAGCGCGCCATACAACTCCTGCTCGGCATCGGCGTCTCGGCGCTGTGCGTGTGGCTGTCCATGAAGGACGTGAACATCCGCGAGGTGCTCACGGCGCTGCGCGGTGCGAGCGGCTTCGGGTTCGTGGTCGTCATGTGCGTCACGATCCTCGGGTTCTATATCCGCGCGGTGCGCTGGCGGTACTTCATCGACGCCGGGCGCCGGCTGAGTCTCGATTCGCTGTTCAGCGCCACCATGATCGGCTTCATGGCGAACAACGTGCTGCCGTTCCGGTTGGGTGAGTTCGTGCGGCCGTGGGTGCTGGCGCGGCGCGAGAAGCTGTCCAAGACCACGCTGCTCGCCACGGTCGTGGTGGAACGCGCGATCGACATGCTCACGTTGCTCGGCATCTTCGGGGTGAGCGTGCTCGTGCATCCGATCGCCGAGAACACCGATGCCGGCCGTCTCGTGCAGTGGGGCGCGCGCGTGCTCATCGGGCTCTGCGTCGCGCTCACGGTATTCGTGGTCGCGATCGAGCGCAGCCGCACACTGGCGCAGGCCGTGGTCAAGCGCGTCACGGCGCCGTTGCCGGCCGCCGCACGCGAGCGCGTGGTCGAGATGCTCGAGCGCTTCCTGGAAGGGCTCGGGCTGTTCCGCGACTTCGGCAAGCTCGCGGTGGTGTTCGCGCTGTCGTTCGCCATGTTCCTGTGCTTCGCGTGCGCGCTCAGCGTGAGCCTGTGGTCGCTCGGCATCGTGCTGCCCTGGTACGCCGGGCTCATCATGCTCGTGATCACGGCCATCGGCATCATGGTGCCGGCCGCGCCCGGCTACATCGGCACGCTCAATATCGCGTGTACCGCGGGCCTCGCGTTGTTCGGCGTGGGTAAGACGCTGTCGGTGCCGTTCTCGTGGTTCTACTTCTTCAGCCAGTGGCTGCCGATCACGGCGGTCGGGCTCATCCTGCTCAATCGCGAGGGCCTCTCGCTCCGCTCACTCGGCCAGGCCGAGGGCGGGGAGGCGAGTTGAGCCTACTTCCGGAACGCGGACGCGACCTTGCGCACGGCGGCGATCACATCGTCGGCGTCACGGTCCGTCATGCCCGCGAACAGCGGGAGCGTGATGGCGCGGCGGTACGCGTCCTCGGCCACGGGGAACGTGCCCTCGGCGTATCCGAGCGACGTCCGGAAGTGCGGATGGAAGTGGAGCGGGATGAAGTGCACGCTCGTGCCGATGTTCTCGGCCCGCAGTTCCTCGATGAATCGCCCGCGGTCGATGGTGAGGCGGTCGAGCTCGAGCGCGATGGGGTACAGGTGCCAGGCGTGCGTCATGCCGGCGCGCGCGATGGGCACGCGAACCGCATCGCAGCCGGCGAAGCCCGCGGCGTAGCGCGCCACGAGTTCGTGGCGGCGGGCCTGCGAGGCGTCGAAGCGCTCGAGCTGGGCCACGCCGATGGCCGCGAGCAGGTCGGACAGGTTGTACTTCCAGCCCGGCGCGGTGATCTCGTAGAACCAGCTGCCGGTCGCGCCGTAGCGCTTCCAGGCGTCGCGGTTCATGCCGTGCAGGGACAGGAGCCGGATACGCTCCGCGAGCGCGTCGTCGTCGGTGACCGCCGCGCCGCCCTCACCGGTGGTGAGGTTCTTGGTGGCGTAGAACGAGAACGCGGTCACGTCGGCGAGTGCCGCCGAACCCACGGGGCGGCCGTGCGAAGCGGCGCCGAGCGCATGAGCGGCGTCGTCCAGGATGCGGATGCCGCGCGGCACGGTGAGTGCGCGCAGCGCGTCGTAGTCGCACGGATGGCCGGCGTAGTCGACGCTGATCACGACCTTGGTGCGCGGGCTGATCGCAGCCTCCACGCGGCGCGGGTCGATGCACAGCGTGTCGGGCTCCACGTCGACCAGGACCGGCCGGGCGCGGACATGCTCGATCACGTTCACGGTGGCGGCAAAGGTGTACGGCGTGGTGATGACCTCGTCACCCTCGTGCACGCCCATCGCCTCGAGCGCCAGGTGCAACGCTCCGGTCGCGCTGTTCACGACCACGGCATGCTTGGCCGTGGCGCGGCGTGCGATCTCGGTGGCCAACTCGAACGTGCGTGGGCCAGTGGTGATCCAGCCGGAGTCGAGCGCCTGCATGACCAGTTCGCGTTCGCGGGCGCCGATGTCGGGCACGGCGATGGGCAGGAACTGCGCGCGCGTCGGGGTCCCGCCCTGCGAGGCGAGTGGGCTATGGGCACCGTCGGTGGGAGTCGGGTTCACGTCATGAGTCTAGCGCGCAGCGGTGGCTCATTGCCACTGCGCTCGCAGGTGGCCGCGGATCCCTGGCGCCGGGGGCGGGCATGAGCCCGAAGAAGTCACAGCAGTTCACGCGCGATTCGCTCGGGCTCGCGTTCACGCAGTACCTCGTGCGGGCGGTGAGCATGGCGCGCGGGTTCGTGGCCGCGAAGATGCTCGACCCCATGTCGTTCGGCGCCTGGAACGCGCTCCAGCTCATGATGGACTACGGCTCGCTCGCGCCGTTCGGCACGCAGCAGGGTCTGGACCAGATGGTGCCCGGACGGCTCGTCGAGGGCGATGCCGAGCGCACGGCCCGCGTGAAGCGTGCAGCGCTCTTCAACGTGCTCGCGTTCTCGGTGTTGTTCGCTGCGCTCGGGCTCACGTGGGCCTCGGTCGGCAGCAGCCGTATGCGCGCCACCTGGCATCTGTCGGGGCTCGGCATCGCGCTCATGTGCGTCATGTTCGTGAACGTGGCCAATGTCGGCACCAGTATCCTGCGGTCGCACGGCGACATCGGCGGGCTCACGCGCTGGTTCGTGATCCAGGGGCTCGTGGGTTCGGGGCTGGGTCTCGTGCTCATGTTCTGGTTCGGGCGCTGGGGCCTGTTGTGGGGCTGGTTCGCCGGCTGTCTGGTGGCGCTCTTCTTCGTGGTCTATCGCGGCCGCAAGGTGTTCCCGCTCGTGCCATCGCCGTCCGTCGAGAGTCTGGACCTCATCCAGATCGGGCTGCCGCTCTACCTGTTCACGGCCAGCAGCCTGGTCATGCGCAACCTCGATCGCATCGTCGTGCTGCGCTTCCTGGGCACGCAGGCCCTGGGCTATTACGGGCTCTCGGTGAACGTGCTCACGCTGCTCATGGCGATCCCGGACTCGCTCGTCTATGTGAGCTATCCACAGCTCGTGAAGCGCTTCAGCGAGGCCGGGCAGGATCCCACCGTGCTGCAGGCGCGTGTCGACCGGCTCGCGCGCGGGATCTCGGTGGGTCTGCCGCTGGCGGCCGGGTTGTGCGCGATCGGTGCGCCCGCGCTGGTGCACGCGGTACTGCCCAAGTACGACCCGTGCGTGGGCGCCATGCAGGTGCTGGCGTTCGGCGCCACGGGTATCGCGCTGTCGTCGCTCGCCTCGATCGTGCTCATGACCGTGGGGCGCCGCGTCATCTTGATCCCGGCCGCGATCTTCCTCACGGCGCTCTCGGGCGGACTGCAGTTGCTGTCACTGCGCTGGAACGGTGGGCTCACCGGGGTCGCGGCGGCCTCGTCGCTGGCGTACCTGATCTCGGGTGGCGTGTTGTTGGCCTTGGCGGGCGCGGGCATGGGGCTCGATGCCAAGCGCATGGGCACGCAGGTCATGCGCTGTCTGGCGCCGACCGCGATCGCGGCGCTCGTGTTGGCGGGGGTGTCGGAGTTCGTGCTGGGCAAGCACCTCACGGTCGATCTC
>JAIOPA010000177.1 GCA_021414165.1 Candidatus Eiseniibacteriota bacterium | reverse complement strand
CCGAACTTCATGAGCGTGGCGCCGCCGGTCGACATGGACCTGAACGCCGCGCTGCCTTACGGCGATCCCGTGGGTGGGCTCGCGGCCGCCTGCGGCTTACCCGGCCTGGCGCTGCCGGGCGGGTTCGGCAAGGCGAACATGCCGTGCGGATTCCAGTTGGTGGCCGCGCCCTACGACGAGGCGCTGCTGTTCGCGCTCGGCGAGGCGTACCAGTCGCGCACGAAGCATCACCGCGAGCACCCGGCGATCGCCTAGGTCATCACAAGAACGAACGAGCGACCGTGCCTGAGGGCGCGGTCGCTCGATTCGTTCCGTGAGCACGGTTCGCGTTGCGGATCAGCGCGGCACGTTGCGGCGCGGCAGACCCCACACCTTCTGCAGCACCCAGTCGAGGATCGCGATCTGCTGCTCGCGGCGCCAGTACCAGAGCTGGAAGCCCGAGAACACGTGCAGCTTGCCATCCGGGGCATGCATGACCGTCATGACCGCGCGGCCGGAGCCCATCTGCCCGCCCACGGACTCATAGAGCGTGTCGAGCACGGACTCCAGACGCACCGTGTTCGGGTCCGGGTCGGCGTCGAACACGACCTCGTTCGGTTTGCTCACGCCCTCGCTGCCGTGCGCGCTCTGATAGAAGTCGCTCGTGCCCACGCGATTCGGCGCGTACACCGAGATCGGGTCGGTATCCGGGGACTTCTCGAACAGGTAGTCGGGCAGCTCCGCGGTGGAGGGCAGGTTGCCGTTGCGGCTGATGTCATGCAGCGGCTTGGTGGCCTGCGCCATGCTCTTGGCCACGATCTCGCTGCGCCAGCCGAACACGTCGTACATGAGGCGGCCCGCCACCAACTCGCCATCGGCGTTGGAGTACACGTCCGCGGCCGTGCCGGACTTCTCCCAGTTGCGCTGCAGCGCGCTCGCCGTGCCACCACCGAAGAACCACAGCTGCCCGCCCTGCTGCACATAGGTGCCGAGCGGGTTGCTGCGGCTGGGGTTCGACACGAAGCGCAGCTCGGACATGGGATCCTGTGTCGACGTGATCTCGTTCACGTTGAGCGAGGCCTTGTTGTCCGTGTACCAGACGACATGACGATAGCGCCCGAGCGTCTGCAGTGAGATGAGCCCCAGCGGCAGGAAGCGCGTGCCGAGCGTGTCGTAGTCGTAGCCCTGGAAGACGCCGACCGGCGACAACGTGCCCGTGGGATACGAAGCCCAGGGCCTGCCCCCGCGCGCAAAGAAGAATGTGTCGAGCTCGGCGGCCGTGGGCCACACGCCGCGTGGCCGGTCGATCGCGCCGGCCACCCGGCGATCCGGCAGCAAGCGCGTGTCATCGACCAGCAGCAGGTCCCGGTCGAGCAGCGCTTTGACCACCGTGAACTGCACGACCGCGAGACTCACCTGTTGGTTGTTATCGACCGCCTCGATGTAGAGGAAGTGCGTCTCGCTCACGCCACTGGGATTGATGGGCGGCAGGTCGATGCCGGTCACGAGCGGCGAGTAGCGGCTCCAGCGTTGGGTCTCGGTGGCCTCGTCCGTGCGCGGCGTCTCGTCGCCCACGTTGCCGTCGAGCATCCAGCGATAGCCCGACACGAACGAGCCCGACGTGGTGGTGGCGAACCAGTTGAACCGCAGCGGCACACCGGCGGCCGCCTCGGTGCGGATGAACGAGGCCGGATCGAGCGAGAACCCGCCGGTGGCATACGTGAAGAAGAAGCTCTCGTTGAACACGGTGAGCTTGGGGCCCAGCAGGCCCGCGAAGCTGACCGAGAAGAACAGCATGTTCTGATCGAGGTTCATGATGGGCGAATAGGCGCCGACCTCGTCGAACGCGACCACGGCCACCACGTAGCGCCGGTTCGGGATGAGATTGCGCAGGTCGATCGCGGTGGTGTCACCACCGACCGAATCCCATTCCGAGAAGTTCGGCGCGTAGCGGCGGCGAAGCGAGTCGGGGTTCACGAGCACCGTGAGGAAGTCGAACTCGGCACCCCCCTCGGGGAACAGCTTGTACTTGTACTTGACCGGCTTGTTCGTGCCGCGGCCGTCGGGATCACTGCCGGTCCAACCCAACCGGAACGACGGGCCGAACGTGGGGCTGAACAGGTGGTTCGGCACCGGGTTCGTGATCTGCACCGTGGGGGCGATGGTGAACGAGGTGAGCGACACCGCCTTGGGCGCCGAGAAGTCACCGCGATCGTCGACCGCCTCGAGCACGATCGTGTGATAGCCCTGCGCGGTCTGATCCGTGAGCGTGTCGAGATCGTCGGAGCGGAACAGGAACGACTTGCGGTTGTCGGTCGTCTTGACCCACACCGTCTCGGCGTCGGTGGCCGTGGGCGGATCGATCGCATAGCGGAAGTGATCGATGCGGCCATCGGTGTCGAAGCCCGCCCAGCGCAGCTCGTAGCCATAGAAGAACGGCTGTGTGGCCGTGACCGGAGCCTGCGTCAGTTCGAGCGTCGGGCGCGTGTTGGGCCCCAGGTCCAGGACCCCGGCCTTCTTGGAGCACGCGGACAAGCCGATCGACACTGCGAACAGGGCGAGGGCCGCGAGCACGGGGAGTGCGCGGCGGACGCCGGACTGGGACATGGAGCCTCCGGGGGAGCACAGGACGGACAGCAGAGTGTAGGGCACGCCCACCCCCCGCGAAACCCCCGAATCACGGGCGCAGCAGCTAGCGGATGACGCTCGCCAGCTTGAGCTTCACCTTGATCTCGCGGTCGCCACGGCGCACCACCATGGGCACCTTGCGGCCATCCTCGCCGTCGTCGAGCAGCGCGCTCACCGCGGGCAGGTCCCACTCCGCGATCGGGCGGCCATCGAGCGCCAACACCTCGTCGCCATCGAGCAGCCCGGCATGCGCGGCCGGCGAACCCGGCAGCATGCTGCCCACCCGCACCACACCGTTCACGCGCGTGAGCAGCAACCCGCTGCGCGTGAGCATGTCACGGTCGCCATAGCGCTTGCCCGGCTCCAGCGTGACCGTGCGGCGCTGGTAATCGAACGTGACCCTGAATCGCTCGAGCACGCGATTGCCGATGTTGCCGGCAAAGTCCTCGCTGGCGAACGCGCCCTCGTGGGAGGTGGACAGGCTCACGATGGGGTCGTCCCACTCGTACGGTCCCAGGCTCATGCCGCGCAGGCGGCCGAGGATCGTGGTGAACGAGCCGCCGAAGCCCACGCCATCGACTTCCTGCGTGCGTGGCATGCGATGCTGCAGGCCCTTCTGCTTCGCGAACGGCGTGTGAACATCGACCGTGCTGCTGCTGCCCACGTCGAGCCGGAATAGCCCCTCGTCGACGCCATCGAACGTGCCTTTGAGCGCCGGCACGGTGCCGTTCATGATCATGGGCAACGGCTTCTCGGTGCCGGTGTAGCGATAGCTCGCAGGGTCATGCAGCACGAGCACGCTGTCGTCGTAGTCAATGGTGACCACGAACCGGCTGATCACGTCGTAGCCGATCACGCCGGCCATGCGCCGCCAGAACAGCGGCTCGAAGCTGGAGTTCACGTCGAGCACGGCGGCCTGCACGTCGGCGAGCACGAAGCCGTCGCCGGTGGCGGACGCCACGCGCAAGGAGTCGAGCGTCGTGAACGACGCCCCGCCGGCCGCGCCCGCGCCCGCGGCCTGCATGTGGCCTTGCGTGCGCAGGCCGTGCTCGGCGGCCCAGCCGCTGTCGAGCACCGTGACGGTGGCGCCGGTGTCGAACAGGAAATGCTCGGGCGGCCCGCCGTTCAAGCTGGCCTTGAGCCACACATGCCGCGCCCGGTACTCGAACGGCAGCCGCGCCTCGCCCGCGCGCTGCAGCCAGCGCAGTGCGGTGGCCTGCTCGCGCGGCGCGCGGAACGGCTGCGCGGACACGTCGATGTTGACGAGCTGGGTGTCGGCCACCGAGCGCACGCGATTGGCCGGGATGCTGGCGATGCCGGCCTCGTTCACGAACGAGCGCACGCGGCCCAGGTGCGAACGCTGGCCCTGGTACAGCGTCATC
>JAIOPA010000185.1 GCA_021414165.1 Candidatus Eiseniibacteriota bacterium | reverse complement strand
CCCGCGGTGCGGGCACGGGGCATCGTGTGCTACTCGTCGGGCAATCACGCGCAGGCCTGTGCATTGGTCGCGCGCATGAACGGCGTGCCTTGCGTGGTGGTCATGCCGTCCACGGCACCGGCTGCCAAGTTGGCCGCCACGCGCGGCTATGGCGCCGAGATCCTGCACTACGACCTGTTGAACGAGCCGCGCGAGGGGCTGGCGATCCGCGTGGCCCAGGAGCGTGGACTCACGCTGGTGCCGCCATTCGATCATCCTGAGATCGCGTGCGGCCAGGGCACGGCCGCGGCCGAGTTGTTCGATGAGGCCGGCGCGCTCGACGTGCTGCTGGCCCCGGTGGGCGGGGGCGGGCTGTTGTCGGGCACCGGGCTGGCGGCTGCCGTCGATGGCCGCAGCACGCGGGTGATCGGCGTGGAGCCGGCCGGTGGTGACGACGCCGTGCGCTCGTTCAAGAGCGGCCGCCTCGAGACCTGCGAGCACGCCGACACGATCTGCGATGGCGCGCGCACGCCCAGCCTGTCGCCGTTCACGCTGGCCATGATCCAGCGCCACGTGCACGACGTGGTGCCGGTGCCCGATGCCGCGGTGATCGAGGCCATGCGCTTCCTGTGGGAGCGCATGAAGATCGTGGTGGAGCCGACCGGCGCGCTGGGGATCGCGGCGCTACGGGCAGGTCTGGTGCGCGCTCCGGGTCAGCGCGTCGGCGTGATCATCTCGGGCGGCAATGTGGATCTGGCGCAGGCGCTCGCCTGGTTCGAGGCGAGCTAGAGCCCCGCTTCCTTGAGCACCTCGGCCAGATCCTCGGCATCGTGCAGACCGAGCAGCACACGCACGATATTGCCGTCGCGGCCCACGACCACCGACAGCGGGATCGACGACGCGCGATAGTTCGTGCCCACCGTGCCGGACAGATCCATGAGCACGGGGATATCGATCTTCTGCTGCTCGAGGTACTTGCGAACCTGCGGCACGGTCTCGCGCTCATTCACGGCGTACACCACGAGGCCCTTGTCGGCGTAGTCACGGGCCGCCTGCGCCACGATCGGGAGCCAGCGGCGGCACGGCCCGCACCACGTGGCCCAGAAGTCGAGCAGCACCACCTTGCCCTTCAAGTCCGAGAGCTTCACCGGCTTGCTGTCGGCGAGCGTCTCGAGCGTGAAGTCCTGTGCGGGCTGGCCTTCCATGCTGGAGTGCTCGGGCGAGCCCTGCATGAAACGCCGCACACGCCGCAGGCCATCGGTGTTGGCGAACGTGAACGCATCGGCGGCATGCACGGGGTTCGCCTCGGCGACCACCAACCGCGTGACGTTGACCGAGTGCAGCAGGCCGGCCTGCGGATGCTGCTGCTCCACGCGCAGCGAGTCGAGCAGCACCATGTGGGTGGTGGGGTCGACCCACAGCACGCGCGGGAACACCTTCACGTTCGCGCCAGCGTCCGGCTGCGGCAGCGTGAGTGCAACACGCTCGCACGTGATCACGCCGCGCGCCGTGTGCACGGTGTCGCGCCCGAGCGAGCGCATCACGGTGGCGGCCTCGAGCAGGCTGGCATACTCGCTCGCCGGATCGATCTGGCGAGCGAACGTGCCGGAGTCGCTGCTGGCCAACAGGTCGCGGACCGGTCGCACCACGTACTGGCCGAGTGCCGGCACCGCGGTCCACAGGCTGTCGCCATCGGTGACCATGCGCTGCGAGTTCTCGGCCGACTCGATGATGCTGGAATAGCGGCCCGGGCGCTCGACCACGAAGCGCATGCGCATGATCTGATCCTGATGCTGGCTCGCGTTGCCGACCTCGTTCGTGCCCTGACCCTCGAGACGATAGGTCTTGAGCGTGCGATAGCGATCGGCCACGGCGGCCATGAGCTTCACGGCGGCCGGGCTCGAGGCCGGCTTCACCGCCGGCTTCGCCGCGGGCTTGGCGGCAGCCTTGCTGGCGGGCTTCGCAGGGGGCGTGGCCGGGGCAGCGAGCACGGGAGCGGCGAGCAGCGAGACGAGCAGGAGCGAGGCGAGGGCGCGCATGGATTCCCCGGGGCGTACGGAACGGGACGGCGGAGCGAGCCCCGATTGTAGCCCGCCCGGCTGCAGGGCGGCGAATGGCCGCCGCCCTGCCCCGGGGGCGGGTCCGGCCTAGCGCGTGGCGGCGGCCTCGAACGCCTCGGCGAGCTTCACGAGACCGCTCTCGGCCTCGCCGCTCACATGCACGCGCATGGTGCGCAGCTCGTGCGCCACGAGCACTTCGTAATCGCCCGCGGCCTGCGCGTCGCGCAGCACCTGGAAGCTGAACGACTCGTCCGGGATCGGCTCGTCGCCCTCTTCCGAGGTGATCTGCAGGAATGCGCCCGTCGCCGGCCCGCCCTTGTGCAGCTGGCCGGTCGAGTGCAGGTAGCGCGGCCCATAGCCGAGCGTGGTGGCGTTGCCGGTGGCACGCACGATCGCGGCGCGGATGCGCTCGAGCGCGGCATGCCGTGCGTCGGTGCGATGCAGGTACGCCAGGATCGCACCGTAGTCACCCGGCTTGAGCCCGGCGATGAACGATGCGGCCCACGACCTGGCATCGGTGCCGCTCACGCCGTACGACTGCGTGGCGTGCACGGCGAGCGCGCCTTCGATAGCGCGCGGGTCGTGCTTGGGGAAGTGGCCGAGGGCGGCGACCTGCTGCAGCACGCGCTTGGTGGCGGCCTTGGCCTCGGACACGTTGGGCTCGTCGAACGGGTTCACGCCGAGCACCGCACCGGCCACGGCCGTGGCGATCTCCCAGCGCACGAACTCCGCACCGACCGCTTCGTGCTCGCTGCGCGACCAGCGGATCACCGGATGCCCCGCAGCCGCGAGCGCATCGAGCGCCGCCTCGGTGGCCGCCGGCAGCGCGCCCAACGACACCGACACGAACACGCGGTCTTTTCCATACGCCTCGGGCGCCAGCAACGGCTCGCCGTCGACCGGCAGGATGCCGCGGCCTTCCTTGCCCGTGCTCTCGGCCACCAGCTGCTCGATCCACACACCGAGCGGTGCGAACTCCGGGCCCATGACGAGCGCGAGCTTGTCGTGACCGGCATGCGCGAGCGTGCCGAGTGCCGCACCCAGTTCCAGCGCTGCGCCGCCATCGGCCGCCAGTTCACGCAGCTCCGCGAGCGCGTGCTGGCAGAGCGCGGCGGTGTCGATGCCCAGCAGTGCCGCCGGCACGAGGCCGAAGCACGACAGCGCCGAGTAGCGCCCGCCGATGTCGGCCGGGTTCGAGAACACGCGCCGGTAGTGCCGGTTCGCCGCCAACATCTCGAGGCTCGTGCCCGGATCCGTGATCGCCACGAAGCCGCGGCCGGCCTTGTCGCCCAGCGCTGCTTGAGCGCGGGCATAGAACGCCTTCTCGAACGACGTCACCTCGACCGTGCCACCCGACTTGGACGCCACGAGCACGAGCGTCGTGCGCGGATCGCACGCGGCCGCGGCGGCGCGCACCGAGGCGGGCGAGGTGTCATCGAGCATGAGCAGCGGCAGGCCCTTGACGCGGTTGCCGAACACGCGCGCCAGCACCTCGGGCGCGAGGCTCGAGCCGCCCATGCCCAACAGCAGCACGCGCTGGAAGCCATCGTGCGCGGCATCGTGCGCGAACGCCGCGAACTCACCGGCGCGCTCCAGCATGGCCGGCGGTGCGGTGATCCAGCCCAATCGCGTCGAGGCCACGCGCTGGCGCAGCGTGTCGTCGCCCCACAGCGTGGTATCGCAGGCCGCGAGGCGGCGGTGGAAGCCCTCGGCCTTGAGTGCGTCCAGACGCTCGCGGACCTTGGCCGCGAACGCGCCCAGATCCATGCGGAGCGCGCTCATCGCGCCGTCCCGCGCTGCGCCACGAGTTCCTTGCGGCGCGACTCCAACGTGCCGAGCAGGTCCTCGTACGACTTCTCGAACGACTTCACGCCCTCGGGCTCCAGCTGGTCGATGAGCGTGGCCACCGGGATGCCCAACTCGGTCAGCCGCGCGAACGTGCGGTGCGCACCGGCGACGTCGTTGCGGATGCGCGACTCGACGACGCCGTGATCGTTGAACGCCACCAGCGTGGCCGGCGGCATGGTGTTCACGGTGTCGGGGCCGATCAACTCCTCCACGTACAGCACGTCACGGTAGGTGGGGTTCTTGGTGCTCGTGCTGGCCCACAGCGGACGCTGCACGTGCGCGCCCTGGGCGGCGAGTGCCTTCCAGCGCGGCGTGGCGAGCATGGCATCGTAGGCTTCGTACGCGAGCCGCGCGTTCGCGACCGCGGCCTTGCCCTTCAAGCCGCTCAGCTCCGTGTGCTCCGTGGAGCCCGCGGGCAGCGTGGCGAGCCGTGCATCGATCGCCGCATCGATCTTGCTGTCGACGCGCGACACGAAGAACGAGGCCACCGAGCGGATCTGCGCCAACGAGCCACCCGCGGCTGCACACTGCTCGAGCCCGGTGAGCCACGCGTCCATGACCTCGCGATAGCGCGCGACCGAGAAGATGAGCGTCACGTTCACGCTGATGCCGGCCGCGAGCGTGGCGGTGATGGCCGGCAGGCCTTCGGACGTGGCGGGGATCTTGATCATGACGTTCGCGCGCGAGACCGCGGCGAACAACCGCTTGGCGGCCGCCGACGTGCCGGCGGTATCGCGCGCCAGGCGCGGGCTCACCTCCAGGCTCACGCGGCCGTCCATGCCGTTCGAGAGCTGGTAGCGCGCGTGCATCTTGTCGCACGCCATCTGGATGTCGCCGATCGCCATGGCCTCGAATAGCGGCTCGCCCTCGAGTCCCTGCGCGATGCCCGCGGCGAGCGCGGCATCGTAGTCGTGGCTGCCCGCGATGGCCTGCTGGAAGATCGTGGGGTTCGACGTCACGCCCACGACACCGGCGTCGTTCACATCGCGATCGAAACCACCGTCGAGCAGATGCCCGCGCCGGATGAAGTCGAGCCAGACACTCTGGCCAAGGTCGAGGAGCTGATGGGCACGGGCGGTCATGTGGAGCCTCCATGGCTGCGGGACAGGATCGCGGCGGGAATGCCGCGAAGATGCGACGCGGCGGGTGTGGGGGCAAGTCGCGGCCCTCGGTCCGCAGGGCACGGACCGTCGTGGGAGTCTCGGCTTTTTCCGGCGAGTCGAGAGGGCGTGCCCCCGGTGCGCGGTGCTAGCGCGCGAGCCGGCGGTGCTTCTCGGCCAGCGAACGCAGGCGTTCTGCATGCTCCGGCAGGAGTTGCCGGTCCGCGAGCCGCCAGGTCCAGTTGCCGGAGGCCTTGCCGGGCGTGTTGAAGCGCGCCTCGCGGCCCAGCGACAGCACGTCCTGCACCGGCACAATGGCCGTGCGGGCCACGCTCGCCATGGCGGCCTCGATCAGGTCCCACGCGATGTCGCCGCTC
>JAIOPA010000184.1 GCA_021414165.1 Candidatus Eiseniibacteriota bacterium | reverse complement strand
GTGAGGCCGTAGCCCTCCACGATGGGGATCCCGATCGCGAAGAAGAACTCCATGATCTTGGGGCCCAGCGGCGCGCCGCCCGAGATGCAGAAGCGCAGCCGGCCGCCCACGCGCTCACGCACCTTGGCGCCCACCAGTTTGTCGGCGATGCCGGCCGTGAGCGACAGCGGGAAGCCCGGCCTCTGGCCCTTGAAGTGCAGCTGCGCGGCCGCACGGCCCTGCGCGAGCCCCCAATGGAAGATGGCGCGCCGCAGCGGCGGCTGCGTGGACGCGTTCTCCATGACGCGCGCGTACACCTTCTCGTAGAAGCGCGGCACGCCCGTGAGCACGGTGGGGCGCACCTCCTGCGCATCGGCCGCCACGGTGTCGACGCTGCGCGCGAACGCGATCGTGGCACCCGCGGCGAGCATGGCGTACAGGCCGGCCATGCGCTCGAAGATGTGGCAGAGCGGCAGGAACGACAGGCACGAGTCGTCGGCGCGCAGATCGACCACCTGGAGCGCGGCCTCGACATTGGACGCGATGTTCTCGTGCGTGAGCATGGCACCCTTGGGATCCCCCGTGGTGCCCGACGTATAGATGATGGTGGCCAGATCGCCGGGCTTGGTGCCCTCGGCGAGCGCGCGGAACGCGTTGGGCTCGGCGGACGCACGGCGCTCGCCATCGGCCAGCACGGCGCTCCAGGCGCGCACGCGGGGGTCGCGCGAGGCGGGCGGCGGATCCAGCACCACGATCGTGGCGAGCCGCGGCAGCGAGTCGGCCACCGCGAGCAGCTTCTCGAGCTGCGCGGTGGTGCTCACCACGCACACGCGCGCCTCGGCATTGTCGAGGATGTAGCGCACCTGCGGGGCCGTGAGCGTGGGGTAGATCGGCACCGTGACCGCGCCCTGTCCGAGCGTGGCGAGATCGGTGATGGCCCACTCGTAGCGGTTCTCGGACAGCAGCGCCACGCGCTCGCCGCGCCGCACGCCCAAGGCAGCGAGCCCCATGGCGAGCGACTCGACATCATGACGTGCGCGTTCGCTCGAGAGGGATTCCCAGCGGCCACGTCCAGCGGTATCCGGGAGCCGGCGCATGAAGTGCGCGCTCTTCCGGTGCTGCTCCACCGAGTCCAGGAAGATACGGATCAGCGTCTTCGGCATGGCCCCTCCGTGCGCGGCCGGATGATGCGCTCCTCTTACAGATGAGGAGGCCGCACCATCACACATGAAGCGGGATTCGTAACACCCCCTCCATGGGGTGCCAAGCCCGAGCGGACCTTTTTCCGGGTCCGGTCCGCCATGGTCCGCCGGGACCGCATCGGTTGACAAGCCCGAATCGTACGGCGCAAGGTGCCCGCGCCGGTGCACGCACGTGCCCGGCATTGGCGTGGCGCATGTCGCGCCACGCGTGCTGGAGGTTGCCCATGATGCCCCGCACCGGCCACAAGGCCATGTTCTTCCGGCGCCGCCTGGCGCCTGCGCTGCTCGCACTGTCCTTTGCGCTCCCGCTCGCCGCGCCCACGTGGGCCGCGCGCAGCGCCGCCGACGCGATCGCGGCCGGCGATCAGGCCTATGCCGCCGCCAAGCT
>JAIOPA010000183.1 GCA_021414165.1 Candidatus Eiseniibacteriota bacterium | reverse complement strand
TAGAGCGCGATGAGCCGCCGGGCGATCACGTGCGCGTCGTGCTCACGCTCGACGTAGGCCCGGCCGGCCTCGCCCAGTGCGCGGCGGCGCGGCGCATCGTCGAGCAGCGCGGCCAACTCGTGCTCGAGCGTGTCGACCGTGATGCGCACCAGAGGACAGCCGTTCGTGAGCGGCTCGAACCCGGGCCGCACATAGGCCAGCGCGGGGCGCGCCATGGCCATGGCCTCGACCGCGACCATGCCGTACCACCCCATGAACGTCTGATCCACGAGCACGTCACACTGCGCCATGAGGTCGCGCAGTTCACGCCACGGCAACTTCTCGACCGTACGGAACTCCACGCCCGGGAACCGCGGCCGCAACCGCTCGAACGCCGCCTCCACGTACTTCGTGCCCTTGATGAGCCGGTTCGTGGGCGCGTGCAGCACCAGCTTCGGCGTCTCGCGGAACGGCTGCGGCTCGTAGTCCGGCAGCCAGGCGGCCACGTGCACCTGCTCGGCACCCGGCACGCTCTCGAGCAGGTCGGGCGTGGACACGAGCTGCGCATGCGCATGCGCGCGCGCCTCGCCGAGTACGCGCTGCTGGCGCGCGGGGATGCAGAACGGATCGCACTCGGTGCAGGTCGACCACTGGTGCGTGGCCAGCATGTGCGCACGGTTGCGCACATCGCAGCCATGGAAGTGGAACACCAACTTCTTGCCGAGCGCGCGATAGAGCGGCAGGTCGAGGTTGTGCGGCGGGATGAGCGTGCGCCCGAAGTGGAAATGGAACACGTCGTGCCGCAACAGATGCTTGGCCACGAGCACCGCGTAACCGGCATAACGCGGCAGCGGCGGCATGTCGTCGTAGCCCGGGCTCTCGTCCGGATGGTAGGCGGCGAACGTGGGATTCGTGGCGAGCGACCACGCGTCCACGCCCAGGTCACGGAGCGCACGCGCCAGGATGCTGGGCTGGCCGGCGATCTCGGACGGGGCGTGCAGGACGCGCAATCGACTCACCGAGCGCGTCCGAACGGGTTCGGCTTGCCGCAGTACGGACACGTCCAGGTGGCCGAGTCCGCACCACTCACCACACTGTGCTCACCGCACTCGCGGCAGACGTGCGTGACCTTGCGGTAGCCGGCCTCCCCGACCTTCTCGAACGTGAGCACGAAGTTGGCGTCCTTGGCCAGATCGAGCCCGAGAAGACGGTGGAGCCACGCGAGCGCGTCCGTGAACGCGGCCTGCAGCGGCTTGGTACGGCGATCGTTCATCCAGCTGAAGCCCGCCGGCACGCGCGCCGTGGCGGTGAGCCGCATGCCGCGCGCATAGAACAGGTCGATGACCGTG
>JAIOPA010000182.1 GCA_021414165.1 Candidatus Eiseniibacteriota bacterium | reverse complement strand
GACCGTGGGGGCCTGGCGGCGCAGCCGCAGGATCATGAGCGAACCGAACAGGATCATGCCGGCACTCATGAGCTGGCTCTCGGTGAAGTCCAACACGCCGATGCGCATGAGCACGGCGTCGGCCTCGTACGTGCGCGTCATATCGAGCGGGATGCGAACCAGCGCGAACAACACGATGAACGACCAGAACAGGACGCCCGGCACGCGGAAGCGCTTGCGCAACGACTGGAACAAGATGAACAGCACGAGACCCGCGAGCGCGTTGTAGATCTGCGACGGATGCACGGGCTGCTGGCCGAACTCGAGGAACGCGAACGAGTCGTGCGGGAACACCACGCCCCAGGGCAGGTTCGTGGGCCGGCCATAGCAGCAGCCGTTCAGGTAGCAGCCCACGCGGCCGAACATGGTGCCCAGCGCCAGCGACGGCGTGAGCGCATCGGCGGTGATCCAGACCGGCAGGTTCATGCGCTTGGCGGCCACCAGGCCCGCGAACGTGCCCGCGGCCACGCCGCCATACAGCGTGAGCCCGCCCTGCCACAGCGCCAGCACGCTGGTCCACTCGCGGCGGAACTCGGACAGGTGCTCGAGCACGTACAACATGCGCGCGCCGAACACCGAGGCGATGAGCGTCACCAGGATGACGTTCACGACCTTGTCCTCGTCGAGGCTCAACCGGCGCGCCTCGCGCAGGCCCAGGAACGTGCCCACGACGAATGCGATCGCCATCATGAGCCCGTAGCTGCGCAGGTGCAGCGCGCCGAGCTGGAAGACCTCCGGATGCATCAGTACTCCCGGCGCCGCAGCGCCACGTTCTGGAGCAGACCGATCTGGACGCAGTTCACGATGAGTGCGGTGCCGCCATAACTCAAGAACGGTAGCGGCACGCCGGTGACCGGGGCCCAGCCGATGGTCATGAGCATGTTCACCATGATGTGGAAGAACAATGCGGTGGTGATGCCCACGGCCATGAGTCCGGCGAATCCGTCGCGCGCGATGGACGCGAGCCGGAATCCACGGAAGATGACGATGCCGTACAGCAGCACCACGGTCAACGAGCCGAGCAGGCCCAGCTCCTCACCCACCACGGAATAGATGAAGTCGGTGTGACGCATGGGCAGGAACGCCAGCGCCTTCTGCGACCCCTTGAGGAAGCCCTTCCCGGTAAGGCCGCCCGAGCCAATGGCGATCTTGCTCTGGATGACCTGGTAGCCCGAGCCGCTGGGGTCCTGCTCGGGGTTCAGGAACGTCTCGATGCGGCGCTTCTGGTAGTCGTGCAGGTGATTCCAGATCTTGGGCAGCGTCACGGCCACCGCGCCGTTCAA
>JAIOPA010000172.1 GCA_021414165.1 Candidatus Eiseniibacteriota bacterium | reverse complement strand
AGCCGGACCCAGTTCTCCAGCGCGCCCACGTAGTTGCCGAGATGCAGCCGGCCGGTGGGACGCATGCCGGAGAGGATGCGGCCTGTCGCGGTCGACACGGTGAGCCCCTCGCGGTTGAAAGTCAGGGGGCGCAGACTATCGGACGCATCCAGAGGGGTCAAGAATCCGCCACTTCAAGTAACACTTTAAGTGCTTGTGGTACCTGAGGGTGGCCACTGGCGTGGACCTGCCGGAACACTCCCGGAGGCCCCTCCTGATCAGCGCCCCGGAGGCCGGTAGCGCTGGCCCTGCCCCCGCCCTAGACGGCGGGTGGCAGCTTCCGCATGACCAGCAGCGTGAGGTCGTCGCCCGGCCCCTTCTCGCCCGTCCAGTCCAGCACGGCGGCGATCAGGTCCTGCAGCAGCTCACGCGCGGTATGGGTCGGGTTGGCGCGCACGATCTCCTCGATGCGCTCGGGCCCGAACTGGGCGCCGTTCTCGTCCTCGGCCTCGGACACGCCGTCGGTGTAGAGCACACAGATGTCGCCCGCGGCGATCGCCAGCGGGCGCTCCTCGTAGTGCGTGTCCTCGAGCACGCCCAGCGCCACACCGCCCTCGGACAGCGGCTCGGTGGTGCCGTCGGCGCGGATCAGCAGCGGCGGGTTGTGGCCGGCGTTCGAGAAGATGAGCACGCCGTTCCGCCAGTCGAGCACGCCGTAGAACGCGGTCACGAACTTGCCGCGGTCGGTGCTCTCGTGGAGCAGCTTGTTCACCTTGCGCATGACCGCGCGGATCGCGAACTCGTTACGGATCTCGGCGAGCAGGCACATGCGGAAGCCGGCCATGAGCAGCGCGGCCGGGATGCCCTTGCCCGACACATCGGCCACGGCGAGACCCAGACGCGTGTCGGAGACCGCGATGAAGTCGTAGTAGTCGCCACCCACCTGGTCGTGCGAGATCGACGTGCCGGCCAGATCGAAGCCCGGGATACGCGGCGCCATGGCAGGCAGGAACGAGCGCTGGATATCGCGCGCGATCGCCAGTTCCTTCTCGAGCCGGCGCGCCTCGACGCGGTCGCGCGCCGTGCGCGCGCGCTCCACGGCCACGGCAGCCTGTGCCGAGAACGCGTTGAGCAGTTCCAGATGGCCCTGATGGTACAGGTCCTCGTTGTCGCTCTCCAGGTTGAACACGCCGATCACGCGGCCTTCCACGATGAGCGGCGTGGCGATCTCGCTGCGCGTGCTGAGCCTTGCGGCCACGTAGCGCGGGTCCTTCTGCACGTCGGGCACGATCACGGGCTCGCCGCTCTTGGCGACCCAGCCCACGATGCCCTGGCCGATCTGCAGATCGAACGCCGACTCCGAGCCCTCGGGATAACCGTGCTCGCTCACCATCTCCAGCACATCGGTGCCGCGCGTGACCAGATACACGGCCGCGGCATCGAACTCGACGACCTGACGAAGACCATCGAAGATCGCCTCGACGACCTCCTCCAGTTCGAAAGGCGCGGCCAGCAGCCGCGTGACATCGAGCAGCACGTCCTTCTCGAGCGCGCGACGCTCGGCGAACGCCACACCCTCGGCCGCCAGCTCGAGCCGGTCGAAGTCGGCGTCGGTGAACGCGCCGCCGCGCTTGTCGCGGCACTCGATGGCGCCGAACACCTCGCCGCGGCGGAAGAGCGGCAGGACGAGTGCCGAGCCGGGCGTCCAAGGACCGTGATAGCCGGCAGGCGCGGGGTCGTCGGCCGTGAGCCGCAGGGATTCGCCCCGCTCGAGCACCCAGCCGGCCAGCCCCTCGTCTCGCGGCATGCGCACCTCGGTCGGCTCGCCACCGCCCTCGGGGAAGTCGCGAGCCACGAGCCTGCGCCCGGCGCTGCGGGCCAGCCAGAGCCGCACGTGCTCGCAGTCCACGAGCCGCCGGCACTGGCGGGTCGCGGCCCGGAGCAGGTCATTGAAGCGCTCCGGACCCACGATCCCGTCGGGGCCGATCAGGGACTGGATCGAGATGCGCGGAAGCGCGGATTCGAGCGGGGACGCCGGGGTCCCGGTAGGCGGGTCGATGGGCACGCCCCGACGCTAGCACCTCGCCCCGGAGCGGACCAGCGGACCCACCCGGGCGAGCGCCCGCAGTGCCCCGGAAGGACCACCTCGCCCGGGACGCACGCGGCTCAATCCGGGGACGTGGGTGGCCGATAACGCGAGTGCACGTACGGATACCCGGTGGCGCCCTCTCCATGCTCCCCCGCCCCACTCCAAGGACCGGAGTCTCGAATGGCCAGCGGACACAAGCGGCTTGGCGAACTATTGGTCGAGTCGCGGCTCATCGATGCCGCGCAACTCGACGCCGCGATCGCGGAACAGAAGAAGTCCGGGCTCATGCTCGGCACGATCCTGCTGGAGCAGGGTGTCGTGCAGGAGAAGGCGCTCATGGACCTCCTGCACCGCCAGCTCGGCATGCCGCTCGTGGACCTCGAGACCATGGTGGCCGACGAACTGGCCATCGCCAAGATCAAGGAGGACATGGCGCGCAAGTACTGTGCGCTGCCGGTCGAGATCGAGGGCCGCAAGACGCTCGTGGTCGCCATGGCCGATCCCATGAACGTGGCCGCCATCGAGGACCTGCGCTTCCATGCCGGCATGTTCATCAAGCCGGTGCTCGCCTCGCCCAGCCAGATCAACGAGGCGATCGAGCGTCACTACCACCTCGACACCTCCATGAACGAGGTGGTGCAGAGCATCATCCAGGGCGAGAACGACGTCGTCGTGAACGCCGTGGCCGATGACGACGAGCGCCAAGCGATCGACGAACTCATGCGCGAGGCCGAGGGCCGCCCCATCGTGCGGCTCGCGAACTGGCTGCTGCATCGCGCGGTCGAGGAAGGCGCGAGCGACGTGCACATTGAACCGCAGGGCAGCGAGCTCATCGTGCGCCTGCGCATCGATGGCCTGTTGCGCGAGGAGCAGCGCCTGCCCAAGTGGACGCAGAGCGCCATCGTCTCAAGGCTCAAGGTGCTCTCGAACCTCGACATCGCCGAGAAGCGTCAGCCCCAGGACGGCCGTCTGGTGGCCGAGATCGGTGGCCGCCGCATCGACATGCGTGTCTCGACGCTGCCCGTGACGGGTGGCGAGAAGCTCGTGATGCGCGTGGTCGACACGCGCCGCCGCGAGGTCGATCTTGAAGTCCTCGGTATGGCGGAGCGCGAGCTGGCGCAGTTGAAGGACTTCCTGGCCCGCCCGCAGGGCATCGTGCTCGTGACCGGCCCCACGGGCTCGGGCAAGACCACGCTGCTCTATTCGGCACTGCAGAGCATCCAGGACGTGACGCGAAACATCACCACGGTCGAGGACCCGGTCGAGTACCAGATCCCGGGCTTGAATCAGGTGCACGTGGATGAGAAGGCCAAGAAGACCTTCGCTGGTGCGCTGCGCGCGATCCTGCGCCAGGACCCGGACGTCATCATGATCGGTGAGATCCGCGACACCGAGACCGCGCAGATCGCGTTCCGTGCCTCGGTGACCGGGCATCTCGTGCTCTCGACCGTGCACACCAACGACGCCGCCGGCGCCGTGACGCGCTTGATCGACCTGGGCCTCGAGCCGTTCATGGTGGCCAGCTCGCTCGTGGGCGTGGTGAGCATCCGGCTCGTGCGCACGATCTGTCCGCACTGCCGCGAACTCTACGAAGCCGACGCGGCCACGCTGCAGCGCCTGAGTGGTGCGACGACCGCCGATGCGCACGTCACGCTGCACCGTGGCGCGGGCTGCGCCAAGTGTCGTAATACCGGCTATGCGGGCCGCACCGGTATCTTCGAAGTGCTGCCCATGAACGACACGATGCGCGCCCACATCGGACGCGGCACGTCGGACAGCGAGTTGCGCAAACTCGCGATCCAGGAGGGCATGCGCCCGATCAGCGAGCATGGCCTGGAGAAGGTGTTGGCGGGCCAGACCACGATCGATGAAGTCGCGCGCGTGGTGTACCTGCCCGAGCAGAGCGTGAAGATGTGCAACTCGTGCAGCAACGTGGTGGCGCACGAGTTCGAGTTCTGCCCGCACTGCGGCCACTTCGTGGGCGAGCATTGCGGCGGCTGCAAGCGCCGCATGGACGTGCGGTGGACGTTCTGCCCCACGTGCGGCACCGAGGGGCGCAAGTCGGCGGCCCAGGCGACCGCGAAACCGGCACGCAAACGGGGCCCCAAGGACCCGCCGTCGGGGATCCTGCGCCGGGTCGGCTAGC
>JAIOPA010000245.1 GCA_021414165.1 Candidatus Eiseniibacteriota bacterium | reverse complement strand
CACGATGCCGAAGCTCTCGTTGCCCGTGGCGGGCGAGCAGAAGATGTCGCCGGTCGCATACCAGCGCGGCAGGTCGGCGCTCGGCACGTGACCCAGGAAGTGCACGTGCTCGCGCACGGCATTGGGCACACCGGCCATGATCTGCGGCCGCAGGTACGAATCCCCCACGACCAGGAGCCGTGCGCGGCCATCGGTGCGTTGCACCACCTCGGGCATGGCGGCGATCAGGTCCTGCACGCCCTTGCGCGGATCGAGACGGCCCACGAACAGGATGTTCGTGAAGTTCGGGTCGCGCCATTCGGGGAACGGGGCCACGAGCGGATGGAAGCGCTCCACATCGACGCCGTTCGGGATCACGTCATACGGGCCCGGGTGATACAGCTCGGCCGTGGCCTGCGCGGTGCTGGAGACCGCGATGCGCGCATCGAGGCGTTCCATGACGCCCACGACCATGGGCTTGAACAGGTCCTGGATCGCGGTGCGGCCACCCGTCGAGTGGAACGTGCCCACGGTGGGGCGGTCCGAGACCTGCACCGAGAAGATGGGCAGCGTGGGTGCCATGGGGCAGTGCACGTGCACGATGTCGAGGTCGAGGTCCTGGATCGCCTTCCGCAAGCGGCGCTTGAGCGAGAACCCGATGGCGAAGTCCACGAACGCGCGGTTGAACGGCACCAAGATGTTCCAGCCGATGCGCAGCACGCCGTCTTTGAAGCCCTTCTCACCACGGCGGAAGAAGCTCGTGATGATGGTGACCTCGTGGCCGCGCTTGCGCAGCTCGGCCGCCAGCGCATGCACGTGCTCGGTGACGCCGCCATAGCGCGGGTAGTAGCTCTGCGACACGATGCCGATCTTCATGCGTCCGCCTGTCGCGCCGCGCCGGCGGGGGCGGCCGCGTGCTGATCGGCGCGCTCGCCCCAGAGCGGGCGGAAGATGCACCACTGATCGAGATGCTCGCGGATGTGCCGCTCGGCGGTGCTCGCGATGGCCTGATGCAGCTCGGCCGTGGTCGCGAACGCGGCCGGGTCGATCGCGGGTTCGATCACGATGCGGAACCTGCCTGGAGTCGTGCGCTCGCAGTAGCCGCACAGCAGCAGCGCACCCGTG
>JAIOPA010000244.1 GCA_021414165.1 Candidatus Eiseniibacteriota bacterium | reverse complement strand
CGCCCCCGTCCGTGATATGGACAGGGGCGCGCGAAGCTGAAGGACCGTTGGCGGCTACCGGCTCGAGCGCTGCATCTCGGTGTAGAACTCGTCGCCCTGCGTGGTCGCCGCGCTCACATACCACTGCACGCGACCGTTGGCATCGAACAGGTTGTTCGGGAACACGCCCGAGACCACCGCACCGCGCGGCCCATTCGCCACCGTCATCTCGACGCGGCGCCAGAGGCCATCGCCCGCCTTGATGTGCAGGAACGACTCGCGGATGTCACGCACCGACAGACCGTCGAGCGTGGCCGAGATGGTGTTGACGCGCTTGGCCGGCAGCATCGCGTAGCTGCCCTGCAGCTTGAGCGGCGGCAGGTCGCTGTCGAGCCCGAACTGGAACGACGCGAAGCGCTGGTTGCCGCCCGGCAGGTCGATCACCTGCACCGGCGCGCTCTCGCCCTGGTACATGACGCGCAGGCTGTGCGGACCGCGCGGCAGTTCCAGCTTGAGCGGCGTGCTACCGCGCATCTCGCCATCGATGAACACGGCCGCACCGTTCAGCGGTGCAGTGCCGTTGTCGTCGTTCATGGAAGCCTGCACCTGCACCACACCCGTGGCGGGTGACATCATGGGACGCGCGACCAGCGTGGCCGTCTTGCGGATCGGCACGCTCACCTGCTGCGCCCACGGCTGCATGTTGGGCCCGTTGAACTGCAGTTCGTGCAGGCCCGGCGGCAGCTTGGCGATGTGCGCCGGCAACCAGCCCTGCGGCTGGCCATCGAGCGACACCTTGACCGGCAGCGACGGATCGAGCGCGGTCACATCGAGCGAACCATGCAGCGGCTCGTTGACCTTGAGCTTCTGGCCGTTCTGACCGCGCACCGCGACCTGCACCGAACCCAGGTCGGGCATGGACAGCGTGACCTGGTGCTCACCCGGCGGCAGTTCCACCGTGGACGGCGTGCGGCGCGCGGCGTCCTTGCCATCGATCGCGATCCACGCACCCGGCGGATCGCTGTCGATCGTGACGCTGAAGCGCGCACCACCGAGGCCCACCGAGCGCAGCGCGCGTGACATGGGCGTGCCGTGCACATCGTTGTCGGGCGCCTGCGAATGACCCACGAACCAACCCACACCCACGAACACCGCGATGAAGAGTCCGATCGCCCAGGGCTTCCGCCAGATGGGCGTTTCGCTGGGCTCGAGTTCCTCGGGCGCGGGCCAGGATGAAGACAGCTTGGAGCGCGTGCCCGGCGGCATCGGCGTGGCGGCGGTGGCGACGAGCATGCCGTCTGGAGCATCGCTCGCATTGCTCGCCTGAGGAGCCCGCACGCTCGTGTCAGGTGCGAGAGCCTCGGGAGTCACTGGTGTCGCAGGCGCGGCAGCCGCAGTCGTCGCGGCGGCCGGTGAGGC
>JAIOPA010000243.1 GCA_021414165.1 Candidatus Eiseniibacteriota bacterium | reverse complement strand
CATGGCGAAGTAGCCATCGACGAACGTGAGCGAGGCCTCGTCCCACGAGGCGAGCCCGTGCTGCAGGGCGAACGCCGTGTAGTCGGCGAGATCACGCGCGTACGCATCGAGCGTGCGCGGCGACAAGCGGCGCGCGCGGCGCAACTCGTCGAGCCAGGACTCCACCGGTACCCCCAGCTTCCGCGGGACCGGACGCGCCTCGGTCGCGGTGGTCACGCGGCCCCCTCTCGCGGCTTGGCCAGCCCCTCGGCCACCCGGCGCGCCAGTGCGATCGGCACGCGCGCCTGCTCGACCATCTGCTCGGGCGTGGCCGCGCGCAGCGCATCGATGGAACCGAACGCCTTGAGCAGCGCCGCTCGCCGTGCCGGCCCCACCCCGGCGATGCGGTCGAGCGCGCTGCCGATGCGCACGCGCGAGCGCAGCTTGCGGTGGTACTCGAGCCCGAAGCGATGCGCTTCGTCGCGCAACCGCTGCAACGAGCGCAGTGCCTCGGAGCGGCGCGGCAAGCGCAGATCCGGCAGGTTCTCGCGCACGATGAGTTCTTCCCGCTTCGCGAGCCCGATCAGCGACACCGGCCGCGTGGCCACCTTGTCGAGCGAGGCGCGTGCGGCCGCCACCTGGCCGGCACCGCCGTCGATCACCACCAGGTCGGGGCGCGGCAGCTCGCCGGACTCGACACGCGTCCAGTAGCGCTCCACGGCCTCGCCGATCATGGCGAAATCGTCGGGGCCGGGATTGCGCATGCGCATGCGGCGGTAGATCGACTTGCGCGGCATGCCGTCCTCGGCCGCCACCACCGCGGCCACGGCCTGATCGCCGCCGGTGTTGGAGATATCGAAGCACACCATGAGATGCGGCGGCGCAGCGAGCCCCAACTCGCGCTGTAGCCCCATGACCGATTCGGTGAGCTTGGCGCGCTTGCCCGCGGCGCGCGCCGCCAGCTGCTCGAGCGCGTGCGAGGCGTTCTTCTCGGCGAGTTCGATCAGTCGCTTGGCGCGGCCGCGCACGGGAGCCGCGAGTTCCACGGCATGGCCCGCACGGCTCGTGAGCGCACCAGCCAGCACGGCGTGATCGTCGGGCAGCGCGTTCACCAGCACGCGGCGCGGCAGGTCGTCGCGCGTGAGCGCATACTGCGTGACCCAGGTCTCGAGCAGCACGCCATCGGGCAGACCGCCCGCGCGCTCCACCACGCGCGTCTCCTTGCCGATCACGCGGCCCTCGCGCACGAACAACGTGGCGATGGACGCCTTGTCGCCATGATGCGCGAAGCCCAACACGTCGGTGTCGCGCGGGTCGGCCGTGACCACCGACTGCGGCACGCGCGCCTTCTCGAGCAACGCGATCTGGTCGCGGCGCTGTGCGGCCTGCTCGTAGCGGCGTTCGTCGGCGGCACGCGCCATGTCGGCGCGAAGCCGCGCGAGCAGTTCGTCGTTACGGCCCGAGAGCAGCATCACCAGATCATCGACCAGCCGGCGATAGCCCGCGCGATCGACCCGTGCGCGCGAGTAGCACGGACCCGCGCAACGGCGGATGTGGTAGTAGAGGCACGGCCGGTCGGCCTTGCGATACTCCTCGAAGTTGCGACAAGTGCGCAGCGGGAAGATGCGGCGCAGGTCGCGCAGCGTCTTGCGCAGCGCCTTCACGTCCGTGAACGGCCCCACGTAACGCGCGCCGTCGTCCTGTACGCGGCGGGTCACCGAGAGCCGCGGCCACTCGTCCTGCATCGACAGCTTCACGAACGGGAAGCTCTTGTCGTCCTTGAGCAGCACGTTGTAATGCGGCCGGTGCTGCCGGATGAGCGTGGACTCCAGCAGCAGGGCCTCGATCTCGGTCCCGGTGAGGATCGTGTCCACGTCGACCGCGCGCTCGCGCATCTCGTCCATCTGAGGGCGCTGGGGGTCGTGGACCAGGTAGCTGCGGACCCGGGAGGCCAGGTTGATCGCCTTGCCCACGTAAAGCACCTCGCCGGCGGGGTCCTTGAACAGATAGACCCCGGGCAGAGCGGGCAAACTGGCGATCCTGTCGCTCAAAGGGCTCACGGAGCCTCCAGATGGACCCTCGGGTATACCCCGAGGAAAGCAGGGTAAACCCCTCTCCGTCGCGCCACAATCCCCGATTCCAGCCCCCGCTTGACCCGTACCCCCCCGAAACCGTATCTTTCCCCGGCATTTTACAGACCAAGTATCCCTTACCGGAGGCACACACATGCCGCATCACAAGTCCGCTGAAAAGCGCGTCGGCACCAACGAACTGCGCCGTCAGCGGAATGTCGCCGCCACGACGCGTATGCGCACCGCTTTGAAGGCCGTGCGTACGGCCACGACGCGCGCAACCGCCGAGGCCGCGCTCAAGAACACGATCTCGATCCTCGACCGCACGGCTTCGAAGGGCATCATCAAGCGTGAGACGGCCAGCCGCCAGATCTCGCGTCTCTCGAAGTTCGTCCAGACGCTGCCTGCCTGATCGAGGTACCGCTGTGCGACGCCGCGTGACCGCGCTTCTCGTGGCGGGCCTCGCGAGCCTCGCTCCCGACCTGGCCGCCGGTGCAACCGCACCGGCGGCTTCGTCATTCGCGGCCGAACCCGGCTCACCGTTCGAGGTCGTGGAACGCGTGGAGCCGCCGCAGCGCTCGCACCGGCTGTTCTGGACGCTCGGCTTGGGTGGCGCAGCCCTGGTGGCCGCCAGCTTCCCCATGGCGCGCTCTGCCGACCGGCGCTACGACGACTACCTCTCCGAGACCGATCCGTCGCAGCTCGAGGCGCGCTTCCAGGCCACGCGCCGCATGGACCGCCTGGCGTCGGCGTCGCTCTGGACCGGCGAGGCCATGCTGGTCACGGCCGTGTGGCTGCGGTTCGTGCGCACGCATCGCCCCGCGGATCGCGTCTCGCTCACGGTGGAGCCCGCGCGATGCGCCGTCTCGTTCCGCTTCTAGGCGCGCTGCTCGCATTGGCCGCGCTGGGTGCGGCCGGCTGCTCCAAGCGTGACCGGCTGAATCCGCTCGACGTGGGCAACCCCGTCACGGGCGGTGCGCCCGAGGGTTTCAACGCACTCGCCGACTTCTCGACCATCCGGCTCGTGTGGACGCCGCGCCCCGACCTGGCCATCGATGGCTATCAGCTCTACCGGCTCTCGCCGGGCGACTCGCTGTATCGGCCGCTCGGCCCGCAGCAGCCGGCGTCGAACGGCACCTACCTCGATGCCGGCGTGTTCAACGGCGTCGAGTACGGCTACCAGATCCGCTACGTGCACGACGGCGAGCCGGGCGATGCGCTCGCCAGCGATCTCGCGGTGGCGGGGCCGATCCGCGCATACGTGGTCGATGGCAACGGCGGCCGTCTGGTGCGCATCACGCCCGATGGCCGCGATGTCCTGTCGGCGCGCACACGGCTGGGCGTACCCTTCTCGCTGGCGGTCACACAGGACTTCGGCGCCATCTGGGTGTCGGACGATCTCAATGGCCGCGTGTGGCGCATCGATCCGTCTTCGCCCGAGGCGATCGCGGTCCCGGGCTTGAACCGGCCATTCACCATGGCACTCGATCCGATCGACCAGAGCGCATGGGTGTGCGACCGCTCCGGCACCTCGGGGTCGCTGCATCACATCAGTGCGTCGGGTGTGGCATTGCCGGGCACCATCGGCGGGCTGCTCGAGCCCTCGGGGCTCGCGACCGATCCGCGCACCGGCACCGTGTGGGTGAGCGAGCGCTCGGGCGATCGCGTGCGGCGCTACTCGCGGCTCGGCATAGCACTGGGCGCGCGGCCCGTGCCCACCCCGTCGCGCATCGCGGTGGACTCGCTCACCAGTGAAGCCTGGGTGACGTCGGCCACCACGGGCTGGGTGTGGCGGTTCGCGCCCGACAACACCGTGCTCGATTCGCTGCAGCTCTCGAGCCCCATCGGCGTCGCGCTCGACTGGCGGCGGCGCACGGCGTGGGTCGCCGATGCACAGGCGGGCCAGTTGGTGGGCATCGACATGGACACGCGGCTCGTGCGAATCCGGATCGCGGCACTCTCGCAGCCCTACGACGTGGCGGTGGACCTGGACCGCGGCGAGCCTTGGGTCGTGGCGCGTGGCAATGCCTCGGTGTACCGCTTCGCACCCGATGGCACGCGGCTCGGCCGGGTGACCGGGCTTGGCGATCCGTGGGAGATCCGGCTCGATCGCGGGCGTCTGTAGGGCTCGACACCAATATCGACAACTCGTACCGGCTGTGACTATGATATCCGCCTTCGCACCGGGCGGGATCCTTATCCTGCTGACAGGAGGCTGTCGATGAAGCCGCTGCGTTTTGTGTCCGTGCTGGTGTTGATGCTGTGTGCGGCCGGTGTTGCCCAGGCCCAGTCGCCGCGCCTCGTGGGCGCTGCCCAGTTCCTCGTGAGCTCCGAGGCCGCAACAGCGCCCTCCCCCTGCGACGACTCCATTTTCGTGAGCCTGCAGGGCCGCGCACTCGACTCGCTGAGCACCCGCGAGTACGAATACTTCATGCTCAAGACCAAGGAGTGCGGCGAGTATCGCAAGGCCGCACTGGCGGGTGGTGGTAAGAGCGCCCCGGCCGGCACCACCGAGCAGGTCGGGATCTCCAGCTTCTCCGCTCCGGCAGAGAAGCATGACGGCAGTGCGTTGGCGGCCGTCGCGATCGTGGTCGGCGTCGCGGCACTCATCCTGACGATCTCGCTCGCCTCGGGACTCCACGACATGTTCAACATCTTCGGGAACTGAGCCACCGCGTGGAGCGCTTCCCGATGAAGGTCCTCACGACGCTGGTGCTCCTGCTGCTCCTCACGGTGACGGGTGCGCACGCGCAGCGGTTGCATGGTGTGGAGCAGTTCCTGGTCGAGGCTCCGCCGGGGATCCTTGCACTGGCCACCTCGCCATGTGACGACTCGCTCTTCGTGACCCTGAAGGCCCGCCCCGCCGAGTCGTGGACCGCGAGCGAGCGCGCCTACGTCGAGCGGCTATCGGTGGAATGCGGCGCGGCGCGCGCGGCCGATACGACCACGGCAGCCGGACTGGGCACCGCAGGCGCACCCGCGCACAGACCCGCCCCGAGCTTGCTTCCCGTGATCGGGGTGGCCCTGGCCGCGCTCCTGATCTACTTGGTGATCCACAGCTCGATCAAGCCGGATCTGTCCGGCATCGGACCCATCCTGGGGAGCGGTCCGGCCGCGGTCGTGCCCCCGGTGGGCGCTTCGGGTGCGGCTCCACCCCACTGAGCCGGCGTTCGCCGCTCAGACGGATCGCCCACAGGCACTTGAGTCGCTGCGGCTAGAAGCCGAAGTCGAGCGTGAAGAACGTGGTGGGCTTGGGTGACGTGAGGTGCTTGAAGTCGTCGGAGCGCCACACCCAGTTCCAGCGGAACTGTGGGAAGAAGCCGCCGCCCAGATAGAGCGCGAAGCCGCCGTCGGCGACGCGGTCGCGGTTCTCCTCGCCGCTCGCCCATGCGGCGTCGGCGAACAGCGCGACGTGCAGTGTGGGCAGCTGCCATGGCGCAGGCACGGCGAGCACGATGCCACGCAGCACCGGGAAGCGCGCCTCGACCTGGGTGTTCACCAACTGCAGGCCCGAGATCACGCGGCGCTGGTCGATGCGCAGACGCATGGGGCCGCCCAGATAGCTCTTCTGCGCATCGCTGCCGAAGCTCTGCAGCCACTGTGCGCGGCCGGCCAGCACCACGCGGCGGAACGGCTGGCGGTAGTGCCGCACCTCGGCCAGGAGCGTGCCGTAGTCGGCCACGCCGCTCGTCATGTCACGCGTGAAGCCCGCGGTGAGGTTCAGGCGCGAGCCGCCGGTGGGACCGTCCCACCACCATCGCGAGTCATCGTGCACGAAGCTCACGAAGTTGCTCACCAGGTCCACCGTGCGCGTGCCGCCCCGGCGCAACAGGTGATTCGTGGCGTGGCGTACCTGCACCGAGCCCTCGATGCGCGTGAACAGGCTCAACGGGTAGCTCACCACGCCCACCATGCCCAGGCGCTTCTCGCGCCGCACGAGATCGAAGTCGGGGTCGTAGAGCCGCGTGAGCCGGAACACGCCGAGGCCATAGTTCAACCGCTTGGACTGGTTCAGGTACGTGAGCCCACCCTCCCAGCCGTCCCAGAAGTTACCGAAGTTCTCGGAGTCGTTGGCCAGCGTGAGCATGAACTGCTCGTTGCCCAACAGATCGCTCACCGCGATCTGGCCGTAGCCGCTCTGGCCGTTGAAGCCGGGATCGAACGACACGCCGTTCTGGATGATGTCGAGCCCCAGCCGGCGGCGGTACTCCTGTGCGGTCTCCTGGTGCGCGAGCGTGGGCAGCACGGGCTCACGCGTGGGCTCGGCCTCGGACTCGGCCGAGAGCGAATCCGGCGCGAACGCGATCGACCACGTGCGGAACGTGACCGCCTCCTGGGCGGTGAACAGCAGCCCCCTGCCATCGGGCAGCCAGTCGGGATCGCTCGCCAGACCCTGCAGGCGCGTCACACGGCGCGCCTCGTACGAGGGCTCTGCGGGACGCACCCACAGATCACTCGTGCCGCCACGTGTCGAGCGGTACGCCAGCCACGCGCCATCGGGCGAGTAGGCCGGCTGGCGGTCGTCGCCGCTCTTGGGGCGGCTCACGGGCTCGGGCGCACCACCGGCGAGCGACATGCGCCAGAGCGAGTAGCGCCCGGCCAGATCGCCTCGGTCCGAGGCCCATGCCACCCAGCGGCCATCGGGCGAGATCGTGGGCTCCACGTCGTCGTAGCCATCGCGCGTGAGGCGCTCGAGCTTCTCGGGCTCGCCGTCTCGCCACGAGACGCGGTACAGATCCTGATCGCCGTCGTAGGACTGCGCGGCGAAGATCACGGAGCGGCCGTCGGCCGCGAGCGCCGGGTCGTGCACCGCCACCAGCTGCGGGAACAACACGCGCCGCACGATGCGGCCGTCCTTGGGATCGATCAGGTAGAGCGCGTCTCGGCCGCCGCGCTTGGCGGTGAGCGCGATCAGCCCGCAGGCCGAGGTGGCGGGACGGTTCTGGAACAGATGGAACGACTCGAACGCGGCACTCGCGCCGCCTCGCAACAACCGGCGTTCGCGCCGCAGCGAATCGCGCACCGGCTCACTCACCACCAGATCGATCGAGCCCTCACCCACCTCGAACCAGCAGAACGACAGCGCGGTGTCGCCGGGCGTGGCGGGCGCCAACGCGCGCGGTGCCAGATTGAAACGGCTGGGCTGCCGCCACGGGCGCGCCACTTCACGTGCACGGCGTGCGTCGGCCACGACCGGGAAGTAGCGCTTCTGGATGCCCTCGAACCACTCGCGGTCATCGTCCTCGAGCTTCCGCCCGAACGTGATCCGGTAGGCGGTCGAGAAGTCGTCGGCCTGCCAGGCGTTCTCGAACAGGTCGAAGATGCGCGCATCGCCGTAGCGCTCGGCCAGCCACAGCAGGAAGCTCTGGCCCTCCTTGTACATCATGACGCTGCCGGTGATCGGCTCGCTCTGGGTGAGCGGGTACGCGGTGCGCGACAGCACCATGTCGCGCAGCAGGCCCTCGGCCTCTTCGTCCCACGTGGTGCCCAGGTACTCGGCGAAGCCCTCCGTGAACCACAGGTCGGGCAGCCAGTTGGTAGCGCGTTTGTGCTCGCGCATGACCGTGTTGAGCTTGACCAGCATGTACCAGTGCGCCAGCTCGTGGCGCGTCACCCACGCGAGCCGCGACCACGAGCCGTTGTGCGGGATGAGCACGCGGCCCTTGATCAGTTCGGTGAGCCCGCCGACCGACTCCGACAGGATGCTCGATGTGGCGTTGCTCTGCTGGAACAGGTGGTGCGTCGAATACAGCAGCAGCGGCACCTTGGACTTGGGGCTCAGGTGGAAGCGGCCGTCGTACTCGACCGTGACGCTCTCGGCGAACGCGGCCAGCGAACGCGCGAGGCTCTCTTCCTCGGCGTAGAAGTGCACGAGCAGGTGCGGCGTCTCGAGCACACGCCACTCGAGCGACTCGTAGTGCACCTTGTTGTGGCCGAACGACTGGGCACGTGCGCGCGGCGCGGCGACGAGCGCCAGCGCTGCGAGAAGCAACCACACGATGCCGCGCGCGAGGCGCATGAGGGCTCCGGGTTCGGGGTCGGTCAGTGCTTCCGCGGTCCCGGTCCGCTCAGCACGTCCTCCAGCGTGTACGAACCCGGCGCGGCCGTCACGAGGAATCGGACGGCCGCGAGCGCGCCATGCGCGAACGCGGCGCGGTCCTGCGCCACGTGCCGGAGTTCCAGCCACTCGCCCTCACCGGCCAGCAGCACGGTGTGGTCGCCCACCCAGGTGCCACCGCGCACGGCATGCACGCCGATCTCGGCTGCGGGCCGCGGGCCCACCAGGCCCTCGCGACCATGCTTCACCGCCTCGGGTGCGAGCCCTCGTGCGGCGCGCACATCGTTCACGAGTGTGACCGCCGTGCCCGACGGGCTGTCCTTCTTCAACCGGTGGTGGCGTTCCACCAACTCCACGTCCCAGCTGCCGGGCACGGCCGCGAGTGCGGCCTTCAACGCCACACGCAATGCGGCAACGCCGATGCTGAAGTTGTTCGCGCGCAGCACGGCCACGCGCCGAGCGGCATCGGCCAGCGCGGCCTCATCGGCCGCCGCCAACCCGGTGGAGCCGGTCACGAGCGCGGCCCCGTTCGCCGCACACACCGCCGCGGCCTGGCGCGCGCCCTCGGGCCCGCTGAAGTCCACCACCACATCGCCAGGCTGCACCGCCGCACCCAGATCGGTGTACCACGGCCCCGCGCCCTCACCGCGCGTGCGGTCGACGCAGGCGGCGATCGACAGATCGGTCGCACCCACGGCCGCCGCCGTGACCGCACGGCCCATGCGGCCGGCCGCGCCGTTCAGGACCACGCGGATCATGCGCGTGCCGCCGAACCCGCCAACGGCACGTTGCAGGCGCGCGCGGCCTCGAGCACGGCCTTCTCGGTCGCGGGCTCGATCGGCACCAACGGCAGGCGCAACTCGTTCGCCATGATGCCCATCTCGGACAGCAGGTACTTGATCGGCCCCGGGTTCGACTCCAGGAACGCGGCGCGGAACATGGGCATGAGCTTCTGATGCACGACCAGCGCCTCGGCGTACTTGCCGGCCATCGCCAGGTCGGTGAGCTGGCGCATCTCGCGCGGCACCACGTGGCCGACCACCGAGATGATGCCCTCGCCACCCACCGAGGCCGCCGGCAGCGTGAGCGAGTCATCGCCCGAGATGAGCGTGAGCTTGGTCTTGGTCTTCACCTGCGCCATCTGGTCGAGGTTACCCGAGGCTTCCTTGACCGCCTTGATGTTCGGGATGTCGTGCACCAGGGCGAGCACGTCGGGCGTGGTGTTGGTGCCCGTGCGGCCCGGCACGTTGTACAGGATCACCGGCAGCTTGGTGCTCTTGGCCACGGCCGCGAAGTGCGCGGCCTGTCCCTTGGCGGTGGGCTTGTTATAGAACGGCGTCACGACCATGGCGCCATCGAGGCCCAGGTCCTCGGCGACCTTGGTGAGTGCGATCGACACCGCGGTGTCGTTGGTGCCCGTACCGGCCACCACCCACACGCGGCCCTTGGCGCGCTCCTTCACGAACTTCCACAGTTCGCGGCGCTCCTCGACCGACGTGGTGGCCGCTTCACCCGTGGAGCCCGAGACGACCAGGCCCTGCACACCGCCCGCGATCAGGTGCTCGACCAGCTTCTCGGTCGCTGCCCAGTCGATCTGGCCCCCGCGGAACGGGGTCACCATCGCCACCGAAAGACCCTTGAACATCGCACCCTCCATGGGCTGCGGCTACGACTCGAGCCACTCCCCTGTGCACACCGTCACCGCCGGTCCGACCAGCACGACATCATGCCCGCTCTGGACCGCGGCCGCCTCGATCACCAGATCATCCCCACCCGCCGTGCGCACCGTGACCGGTGCCGCGAGTCCACCCTCTTCGAGCGCCCAGATCGCGGTGGCGATCGCGCCGCTGCCACAGGCCAGCGTCTCGCCCTCGACCCCACGCTCCCACGTGCGCATGGCCACCCGGCCATCGGCACGACGCTCCACATAATCCACGTTGGCGCCCGCGGCTCCAAGGCTTTCGTGCGCGCGCAGCGGCGGCGACCAGGTGCTGAACGGGATCGCCGACAATCCTTCGACCGGCAGCACCAGATGCGGCACACCCGCGACGATATGGCGGCCCTGGAACGTGCGGCCGCAGGCGTCCACCGCGACGTGCGCACCCGAGGCCACGAAGCCGAAGTGCAGCGCGATGAGCCCGCCGGGGCGCGGCACGGCGCTCTTGATGCCGGCGCCGGTCTCGAAGCGCACCTCGCCATCCGAGCCCAGGCCCAACGACAGGGCGAAGCGCGCAATGCAGCGTGCGCCATTGCCGCAGAAGTCGGCGAGCCCGCCGTCGGAGTTGAAGTAGCGCATCTTGAAATCGAACTCGTCGGAGCGTTCCAGTAGCAGCACGCCGTCGGCGCCGATGCCGCGGCGGCGGTCACACAGCCGCTCCAGGAACGCGCGCGAGTCGGCCGGCAGGAACGGCTCGCGGTGATCGATCACCACGAAGTCGTTGCCTGCGCCGTGCATCTTGCGGAAGCCGAACCTCACGGCTTGGTCTCCGCCGGCACCGGACGCACCAGCACGAACACCGGCAGCGTGAGTTCACCACCCGGCTCCACCGTGATCTCGATCTCGTTGCTCGCCGGCTCCTCGTCGCGCTTCCAGATCTTGTTGCGGTCGAAGTCGCGGATCGCGCGCACGCGATAGCGGCCCGGCTCCCACTGCAGGTCGTAGGCGCCGCTCGACTCGAGGTCGTAGAGCAGCCGGCGCGTGGTGTCGGCGAACGACTGCACGATGAGCCGGATCGAACCGCGATCGTCCTTGAGCGTGTCGAGCACGGTGCCCTTCACGCGGCCCGGCGCGCGCGGGTTCGTGACGTGCAGTTCGAGGCCCGTGGCGACCGCGCTCTTCAACGACAGTTCGAACGTGGTGTCAGCCGGCGCCAGCAGGTCGGTGCTCGGCTCGAACGAGTGGTTGTGGTTGAGATCCGCGAACGCCCACAGCCGGTAGCGCCCGGGCACATCGAGGCCGGTGATCCGGAAATCACCGCGGTCATCGGCCACGCCCACGGCGTCGAAATCACGCCCCGTGCTGTCCGGTGCCACGGTGTCGGGATAGCACCAGAGATAGGTGCCGATGGCCGGGAAGCCCTTAGCGATGATCTTGCCCGCGATGATGCCCGGCGGGAACTCGATGGCGGTGGTGAACGGCACGGTGCGACCGGACTTCAAACGGTTGCCATGCCAGTCGCGCGCATCGCCGCCCACGAACACGGTGTAGGTCTGGTTCTCGCGCAGAGGCGCGGCCGGGATCAGCTGCAGCTTGCGGCCGCTCCAGCGCCGCGCCTTCCAGTCGAGCCGCGGTGCGATCTCGACCGAGGCAAGCGTGCTGCGCGGGTCCATGCCCTCGCTGAACTCGATGGTGATCGCGCCCGTGCGATCGACCGCGGTCGAGCCCGAGTCCGGGATCACGCTCACGATGGTGGGCTCGATGAGATCCGGCGGACCACCCGAGGGCGGCATCTTGCGGGCACAGCCGGCCAACACCAGCACGAGCGCGCCGGAGCACGCGAGCTTCAGGAACCGGAGGAGATCACGCACGAGGATGGGCCTGTTCATACGCCTGCTTGAGGCGCGTGCGGGAGACATGGGTATAGACCTGCGTGCTCGCGAGCGACGCATGGCCCAGGAGCTCCTGGATGGCGCGCAGGTCGGCGCCCGCATCCAGCAGATGACTGGCGAACGAATGGCGCAGCGCGTGCGGCGTGACGCCGAGCCCGCTGGC
>JAIOPA010000091.1 GCA_021414165.1 Candidatus Eiseniibacteriota bacterium | reverse complement strand
CTGTGTTCGTGGGCTCGGGCATCTTCGAGGTGGGGGACGCGTCCAAGCCGCGCGATGCTCGCAAGGATCAGGCGCGCACCGCCAAGGCGATCGTGCAGGCGGTCGCCAACTGGAACCGTCCCGACGTGTTGAAGGACATCAGCACCGGGCTGCCGCAGCCGATGCGCGGTATCTCCATGGAGACCCTGTCCGAGGGCGAGCTGCTTGCCAAGCGCGGCTGGTAAGAAGAACACGCACCGGCGTGCGGCATCGCCCGCACGCCCACCTGCCATGCGTGCGCCGGCCGAGGCCATGAGCCACGGCCGTCCGCGCGTCGGCGTGCTCGGGCTGCAGGGCGACTTCGCGCTGCATGCCGCAGCACTCGAGGCGTGTGGCTGCGAGGCCTCGCGCGTGTCGTTGCCCGAGCATCTGGCCGGCCTCGACGCCATGGTGCTGCCGGGCGGTGAGTCGTCGACCATGCTGCGCCTGTTGGACTCCACGGGTCTGCGCAGCGGCATCGAGCGCTTCGTGCGCACCAAGCCGGTGCTGGGCACGTGCGCGGGACTCATCCTGTTATCGCGCGAGGCCGATCGTCTGCCGCGTCCCACGCTGGGCGCGCTCGACATCACCGCCGAGCGCAATGCGTGGGGCCGTCAGGTGCACTCCTTCTGTGATCTCGTGGACGCGCCCGAGCTCGGCGAGGGCTTACAAGGTGTGTTCATTCGAGCACCCCGTATCCGCCGCGTGGGCAAGGGCGTGCAGGTGTTCGCGCGCTACCAGGGCGAGCCCGTCGGCGTGCGCGCTGGCCGCGTGGCCGCCATCACGTTCCATCCCGAACTCACCCCCGACCGCCGCCTGCACGAATGGTTCGTGCGCGAGGTCGCGGGGCTTGCTCTCTCGAAGTCTGCATGAGGCCCTGCATCATGAGCGGTACCCGATGAGCCGCACCCCCGAGACGCCGGCCCGCGCCGAACTGCACGCATTCCTCGCGCGCTACCAGCGCTTCCTGCTCACCACGCACATCAACCCCGACGGCGATGCCATCGGCAGCGAGGTCGCGTTTGCGCGCTTCCTGCGCGCCATGGGCAAGACCGTGCGCGTGCTCAATGATTCGCCCACGCCGCATGCGTTCGGCTGGCTCGCGGCCGATGTGCCGGTCGAGGTCTATACCGAGGAACTGGCCGAGACGTGCTTCTCGGAGGCCGACGCCCTGATCGTGCTCGATACGGGCAACAAGCAGCGCATCGGCCGGCTCGCGGATCACCTGAGCCGTCACGCCATCGCCATCGCGATCGTGGATCATCACGCCACGCATGATGGCTTCGGCAAGGTGAACGTGATCGAGCCCTCGTGTGCCGCGGCAGCCGTGCTGGTGTACGAACTCATGCACGAGGCCGGTGTGCCCATCGATGCCATGGCCGCCGACGCACTGTACGTGGGGCTCGCCACCGACACGGGTCACTTCCGTTACTCGAACACCGACGCGCGCGCATTGCGCATGGCGGCGGATCTGGTGGGCATTGGCGTCGATGTCGCAGCCGTCACGGCGCGCGTGCATCAGACCGCGCCCGCGGGCCGGCTGCGCTTCTTCGGCGAGGCGTTGGCCGCGCTCGAGATGCGTCACGGCGGCCAGTTGGTGGTGCTCGAGGTGTCGCCCGAGCAGTTCGCCAAGCATGGCCTGATGGGCGCCGACACCGAGGGTCTGGTCGACATGCCGCGCGTGATCGAAGGTGTCGAGGCCGTGGCGTTGTTCAGCGAGGTCGAGCCCGGCAAGGTCAAGGTGAGCCTGCGCTCCACCGGCCGCGTGGGCATTGACGGCGTGTGTTCGCGCTGGGGTGGGGGCGGGCACGTGCATGCCGCGGGCGTGCAGATGCGCGGCAGCCGCGAGCAGGCCAAGGCCAAGATCATCCCGGATCTCGAGCGGTTGCTGAGCGAGTTGCCGCCGGCGCCCGTGGTGGCCGGACGAGGCGCACGCGCATGAGCGCCACCCGGGTGCGCGTCGAGGCGAAGGGTCTGTCGCATCGCTATGGCCATCGCCGCACGCACATCCATGAGTTGGCGTTCGCGTTCGACGGCCCCGGTGCGGTGGCCGTGACCGGCCCCAACGGCAGCGGCAAGAGCACGCTGCTGCGCATCATGGCCGGATTGCTGCGCGCTTCGGCGGGCACGTTCGAGCTGCAGGTGGAGGGCGTGTCGTTGAAGCCCGGTGCGCGCCGGTTGGCGCTGGGGCTCGCCACGCCGGAGTTGTCGTTCTACGAGGAGTTCAGCGCCACCGAGAACCTGGTGTTCGCCGCCCAGGCGCACGGACTCGCCGCGCCCGCTGCGGCGGCTGCTGCGGCACTCGAGCGCGTGGGCCTGTCGCCGCGTGCGAACGATCTGGTGGCCGCGTACTCGAGCGGCATGAAGCAGCGCCTGCGGTTGGCGTTCGCCATGCTGCACGAACCCGCCGTGCTGCTGCTCGATGAGCCCGGTAGCCATCTGGATGATGCCGGTCGTGCCGTGGTACGCAGCGTGGTCGAGCATCAGGCGTCGCGCGGGCTGGTGTTCATCGCCACCAATGATCCGCTCGAGCGCGCGCTGGCGCCGCGCGAGGTGTCGCTCGATCCGGCTGCCCGCGAGGTGACCCATGCTTAAGGTGTGGGCGATCCTCATGAAGGAGTGCCGCAGTGAGTGGCGCACGCGCTACGGACTCAACGCCGCCATCCTGTTCGCGGTCACGAGCCTCACGGCGGTCACGTTCGCCGCTGGCCGCATCCCCGACCGGCCCGACATCCTGGCCGCGCTCCTGTGGCTCACGCTGCTCTTTGCGGCGCTGTCATCCATGAGCCACGCGTTCGTGCGCGAGATGGAAGGCCGCACCATGCTGCTGCTGCGGCTGGTGGCCTCGCCGACCGAGATCGCGGTGGGCAAACTGTGTTTCAACCTACTTTTCCTCGTGGTCGTCGAGGCTGTCACGATTCCGTTATTCCTGCTGCTGACCGGCGCTCCGAGCGTGCGCTGGAGCGCATTCCTCGGCATCCTTGGACTCGGCACCGTGTCGTTGGCCGCCTCGAGCACGCTGGTCGGAGCGGTCATCGCACAGACGCGCAGCCGTGGCGCGCTGTTTGCAGGCGTCTCGCTGCCGTTGTTGTTGCCGGTGCTCGCGGCGGGCGTTGCTGGCACACTTGCACAGTGGGAGGGCTCGGAGATCGCGCCCTACGTGAAGTTGCTGACCGCGTACGCGGTGGCACTGCTCGGCATGAGCCTGTTACTCTACGACCATCTCTGGGAGGACTAGGCCCATGCGGCGCAAGGCCGCGCCGCGGGTCTGGTGAGCCGACATGATCTGGCGAATCGGGATCTTCTTGTGGATCGCGGTCACGATGACCGTGGCCCTGCTTTTCGCACCGCTCGTTCCCGTGTTGCACGAGACGACGCGCGTGCTCTACTTCCACATCCCGGCCGCGTGGGTCACCGTGGTCGCGCTCGGCTGGTCCATGTTGCAGAGCGCACTGTACCTGTGGAAGCGCGACCTCAAGTACGACGACCACGCCGCCGCGGCCGCCGAACTGGGCCTCATCTTCTGTGTTGCCGCAACGGTCTCGGGCTCGCTGTGGGCCAAGGCCATGTGGGGCAGCTACTGGAACTGGGACCCGCGCGAGACCAGCATCTTCTTCATCCTGTTGCTCTACGGCGCGTACCTCGCGCTGCGGGCCAGCATCGAAGGAGATGAGAAGCGCGCCCGGCTGTCGGCCGTGTACTCGCTGGTCGCCTTTGTCGCGGTGCCGCCGCTCATGTTCATCGTGCCGCGCATCTACTCCACGCTTCACCCCGATCCCATCATCAACCCGCAGGGGAAGATCGACATGGATCCGCTGATCCGTGAATGCTTCTTCTCCATGCTCATTGGTTTCACGTTCCTGTTCGCCTGGCTGCAGAAGCTGCGGGTGCGCGTTGCGCGCCTCGAGCGGCGTTTTGCAGCCGAGGTCTGAGGACTCGCTCATGGACCGCAACTGGGTGGTGCTCGGCGTCTCGCTACTGGTGTTCGGCCTGCTGTTCGTGTGGGTCCT
>JAIOPA010000025.1 GCA_021414165.1 Candidatus Eiseniibacteriota bacterium | reverse complement strand
GCGCCATAGCACACGCGCACCCACCACCGGCCGCGCGTGCGCGTGGGGTCGGGGAAGAGGGCAAAGAAGTGCGAGAACAGTGGCCCGATGAACAGGCTCGCGAGCAAGCTGATGAACGTGTAGGCGAGCGAGGCTGCCATGGCGTCCAGATGGGGCGGGGGCGCCAGCACCACGGCGAACGCCAGTGTGAGCAGCAGGAACGTGCGCGTGAGCCGGTCGCGGCGCTCGCTCCACACCCAACCGCCCAGCAGCAGGAACGCCACGGCCACCGCGAACTGCACCAGGTTGAAGCGCTGATCGGGCTCGGGCCTTGGCTCGCTCACCAACCACACGGTGCTGCGCTCACCGGCGCGTTCCCGCACGAGCAGCAGCGGCACGCCGGGGCGCGCCTTGGCGATGGGGGACTCCTCGAGCAGGTCCACCCGGGCCGGCGGCTCGCTCGAGCGCAGCCGGTCGCCGGTGCGCAGCCCAGCCCGCGCGGCGGGGCCGCCGGGGGCGATGCTGGCCACCCGGCCGTCCGGGTTCAGCGACAGCCCGGTCCAGCCCTGACGCTGCAGATCCAGCCCCGATACGAGCAGGGCCCAGCAGGCCGGCACCAGCAGCCAGCGCACCTGGAACCCCGATCCGGCTCGTTCCATGAGGGCACCCCCGTGCACGGGTGATGCGACTTGGGTCCTGCCGATCTGGTCCTCCGAACGGAGAACAATCCGCACGCTCTCAAGGGGGCGGTCCCGCGTCAAGCCCGTAATGTCAATGGACGCGGTGGGTCCGCATCGCTATTCTCGTCAAGTCGCTTGCCCGCCATGCCGATACGCACCTACGACCGTGCCGCTGGGCGACCGACGTCCGTGCGGCAGCCGTGACCGCCGTCCGGGCAGCACCCAGTGCTGCAGCCGTGGGCCGTCGGTCCATGGGGTCGAAGAGCGGAGGCTCGTCCAATCATGCTGGTCCTAACAAGGAAGTTAGGAGAGAACATCCGGATCGGTGATGCCGTTAAGATCACCGTCCTCGAGGTGCGTTCGGGTCAGGTCAAGCTTGGCATTGAAGCGCCGCCCGAGGTGAAGGTGCACCGCGAGGAGATCTACGCGCGCATCCAGGAAGAGAACCGCAAGGCGGCGGCAGGTGCGAAGCCGGCTGCGGCACCGGATCCGGGTAAGAAGCCCTAGAGCAGCTCCGACGAGCAGCTCCGACGCACGACCGAATCTCGTCCGGGCGGCTTGGCTGCCTGGCACACGCGAGGGAACATGAGCGCTCCTCGAAAGCGCGAAACGCCACGCATCCGTGAGGCACGGGTCATCCCGATGTCGCGCGTCGGCGTGGTCCGACTGGAGCGCGTCGCCGAGGCGCGCCGCCGGATCGCCGAGGGTTGGTACGATCGCGCCGATGTGCGCGATAGCCTCGTCGAGGCCGTCATGCTGGAGATCCGCGGGCACTAGGCTCCGCGCGACTCACGCGCCGCACACGAACCGCCGGCTCCCTTTGCAGGGGCCGGCGGTTCGCGCTTCTGGCGCGGTCGCCCGCGCGGCGCATTTGCGATAGCGTGCGCGTTCATGGCTGCCACCACCCGCACCCCCAAGCGTCCTGCCGCGTTCCCGGTCGATGATGGCTTCCGCGTCCTCATGGAGGACGCCGAGTCGGGCGTGCTCGTGCTCGATCCCGAGCGCCGCGTCGCGTCGGCGAACCCCGCGGCCTTGAAGCTGCTCGGCATCTCGCGCGAGAAGGTGCGCCGTGCCGAGGCGTCCACCGTGCTGCGCACGGTCGTCGCGGGCGAGGACCTGGCGCGCGATGCGTTCGCCGCGGCCGAACTCGAGCGCGAGGCGGTGCTGCACACGCCGGGCGCGGGCGACGTGCCCGTGTTGCTCGCCACGCATCGCGTGGGCCGTCCGGCCTGGGTCATCGTCACGCTGCACGACCTCACGCGCATGCATCGCATGCAGCAGGAGCTGCGCCGTCACGAACGACTGGCCACGCTGGGGCAGTTGTCCGCCGGTGTGGCACACGAGATCCGTAACCCGCTCGCCGGCATCGGCACGTCGGCGCAGGTGCTGCTCAAGCGCTTCGATGCCGGCGATGATCGCGCGCGCTTCGTGCAGGTGATCCTCGACGAGGTCGCGCGGCTCGATCGCATCGTCACGAGCCTCCTGCAGTACGCTCGTCCGCGGCAGCCCGAACTCAAGCCCGTGCGACTGGGCGACAGCGTCGAGCGTGTGCTGGCGGTGGAGCGCGAACGCGCCGAGCGTCAGGGTGTGCGCGTCGAGGTCGAGGTGGCACCCCGGCTCGCTGCGGTCTACATTGATGCCGACTTGGTGCAGCAGGTGCTGCACAACGTCACGTTGAACGCGCTGCAGGCCATGCCCACGGGTGGCGCGCTGCGCTACGAGGTGCGCTTGGTGCGCCGGCGGCGGCTCCCGCGCGGTTCGGGCCGCCGGCTCGATGATCGCGCCGGTCCCGAGCGCCGCCGCGCCAGCGATCGCCGCGCGGCCAACAGCACGTCGCGCGAGTCGCCCTGGATCGAGACGCAGCAGATCCGGGTCATCGACACGGGCGTCGGCATCCCGCGCGGTAACCTGGCCAAGATGTTCGATCCGTTCTTCACCACCAAGGCCTCGGGCACCGGCCTCGGGCTCAGCATCTCGCAGACCATCATGCAGGAGCACGGCGGCTCGATCGCGGTCGACAGTAAAGAGGGCCGCGGCACCACGGTGCTCCTCAACTTCCCGCTGGAGAAGCGAAATGGCGAAAGGCGACAGCTCGACCCGCGCACAGTCCAAGGGCACGCTACTCGTCGTCGATGACGAGCGCTCGCTGCGCTTCTCCATTGGCGAGTGGGCGCGCGATGAGGGCTTCGTACCGCTCGAGGCGGCCACCGGGCGTGAAGCGCGCGACCTCATGCGCGAGCGCGGCGTCGATGCCGTGGTGCTCGATCTCAAGCTCGGCAACGAAGACGGCCTCGATGTACTCAAGGACCTGCGCGATGCCGAGCCGTCTCTGCCCGTGGTCATGCTCACGGGCCACGGCACCATCGATCACGCGGTGCGCGCCATCAAGCTGGGTGCCTACGACTTCATGCTGAAGCCGCCGGATCTGGGCCACCTGTCGGTGGTGCTCGAGCGCGCGCTGGAGCATGCGCGCTTGAAGCAGGAGGTCACGCGGCTGCGCGAGGCGGCCACCGGCCGCTCCGAGATGATCGGCGAGTCCGACGGCCTGCGCACCGCACTCGCGCGCCTGGAGCGCGCGGCCAAGGCGGCGTCGAGCACGGTGCTCATCCACGGCGAGACGGGCTCTGGTAAAGAGCTCATGGCCCGCTACCTGCACGACAAGAGCGCGCGCGTCGACGGCCCGTTCGTGGAACTCAACTGCAGCGCGATCCCCGAGCAGCTGCTGGAGAGCGAGCTGTACGGCCACGAGCCGGGTGCGTTCACCGACGCCAAGCGCCAGAAGAAGGGCCTGTTCGAGATGGCCCATCGCGGCACGCTGTTCCTGGATGAGATCGGTGAGATGGCGCCGCAGTTGCAGGCGAAGCTCTTGCGCGTGCTCGAGTCGCGCACGTTCCGCCGCGTGGGTGGCTCCACCGACATCAGCGTCGATGTGCGCGTGGTCGCGGCCACGCATCGCGACCTGCAGAAGATGGTCGTCGAGGGCCGCTTCCGCGAGGACCTGTACTTCCGGTTGAACGTCGTGCCGGTGGTGATCCCGCCGCTGCGCGAACGGCAGACCGACATCCCGCTGCTCGCCGAGCACTTCGTGGCGCGCTTCTGCCGCGAACTCGGCCGCCCTGCGGCCAAGCTCACGAGCGATGCGCTCGCGCGCATGCACGGCTATCGCTGGCCGGGCAACGTGCGCGAGTTGCGGAACGTCATGGAGCGCGTGGTGCTGCTCGAGGCCGACGACGAGATCCGCGCCGAGCATCTGCCGCCCGAGATGTCGGCGGTCATGGCGGCTGCCGCGGGTGGTCTCGGTGGCGATCCGTTCCCGAGCGGACAGGTGCGGCCGCTCGCCGAGATCGAGAAGCTGGCCATCGAGCACGCGCTGCGTGTGTGCGATGGCAACAAGACGCGTGCGGCGACCATGCTGGGCATTGCCCGCCAGACGCTGCGCACGAAGCTCAAGGAATACGCCATTGGTGACGATGCAGAAGATGCCGACGGCGCGTAGGTGAGTCGTCCGGCCCCCTCCGGTTCGTCCGGGGGCAGGGCCGGGACCGGCCGGCGTGTTCCGGCCCCGCCGGTCAAAATCCATCGCCTCGGGCCCCGGGGCGGTTGTTAATCGAGCGGCCGTGCGCCTTGGCGCCGCCGCCACGGCTGGGCGGGGTGGAACGGCCCGCCCCGAGCGACCCGCGCGTGACCCGGGTCGACCGGACCGCTAGAAACCGCGCTTTCGCTTCACTTTAGCGGTTTCTTCAAGACCTGCCCGAAAGTCCTGCCCGGGTCCATGGGACCGCTTCCGGACATCCTTTCCGGTTCCGGGGGTGTCGTGGCACGAGGGGTGCAAAAAGCCTCGGTGTACCGATCCACGCCACCCGTGAACGGAGCCGATGATGCCCCACATCCTGATCGTCGAAGACGAGCCGACCACGTCCTGGGCCCTCGCAGAGGGTCTCTCGGACGACGGCTACACGATCGACACCTTCCGCACCGCGGAAGAGGCACTGGCGTGGCTTCGCTCGCACAAGAGCGACCTCGTGATCACCGACTTCCGTCTTCCGGGCCTCTCGGGACTGGAGTTGGCGCAGAAACTCTCCCGTGGTCGCAACGCTCAGCCGGTCATCGTGGTCACGGCCTACGGCAGCCCCGAGAACATCCGCGAGTTGGTGCGCGCGGGCGTCGCCGAGGTGTTCCCGAAGCCGTTCCACGTCGACGAGCTGCGCCGCGCGGTCCGTCGCGCACTGCTCACGCGTCCGGAGCGCCGTCGCTCCACGCTGCGGAAGGCCGCATGAGCGCGCGTCTGCCGCAGCAGGTGTCCAAGCTCCCCGCGCGTGTGCGGATCGCCGCCGCGATCGAGGCGCTGCATGAGAACGACCGTCTGGTGTTGTCGCTGCGCCTGCTCGAGGGCCTGTCGGCCCTGGAGACCGCAGGTGCGATGAAGATCGACGTGCGCGAAGTCGAGATGCGCACGAACGCCGCCATGGAAGTGCTGCGTCAGGAAATGGGCGTCCGCGCCCCGCTCCGGAGGGCTGCATGATGCCGTTCGTCCCGGTCACCGCCATCAGTGATCCCCGTCGTCCGATGCCGGCCGACGCGTCCCACCGTCTTGTCGTGGCCGAGGCCGCGGTCGAGTCGCTCACCGCCGAGCAGCGCCGGCTGGAGCGCCTGGGCCTCGAGTGGCCGCTGGCCCGCACGCAGCACCAGCTGCGTTACTGGAAGTTCGTGCACGCCGTCTGTGCGATCGCCGCGGAGGCCGCGTGACCAAGCGCAAGGCTTCCGGTCCCATGAAGGTCGTGGGCGGCACGAAGAAGTCCGAGGCCGAGTTCGGCGCCGGTCACGCCGCGCACCTGTCGCGCTCGCGTGTCCGCACGATCGTGGTCGCGAGCGGCAAGACGGGCGTGGGCAAGAGCAGCCTGGCCGCGAACCTCGCGGTCGCGCTGGGTCAGCGTGGCGCGCGCGTCGTGCTGGTCGATGCCGATCTGGCGCAGGCGCAGCTCGACCTGCTGCTGGGCCTGCACCCGCGCTTCGACCTGGGTCATGTGATCGCGGGTGAGAAGACGCTGGATCAGGTGGTCATCCAGGGTTCCAACGGTGTCACGTTGGTGCCGGGCCCGTCCACGGCCAAGGGCACCGAGGAGCTGGACGACTTCCGCCGCGAGGCGCTGCTGCGCTCGCTCGGCATCGCCGACGAAGCGGCCGACCTCATGGTGATCGACACGGCTGCCGGCACGAGCCGCGACACGATCGAGCTGTGCCGCATGGCGCACGAGGTGCTGGTGGTCGCGAGCACCGAGACCATGTCGCTGCCGGACGCCTACTCGCTCTTGAAGGAACTGCAGAAGGAGAACGCCCTCGCGCGTGCGCCGCACCTGGTGATCAACCAGGCGTCCACGCCCGATGAGGCCGACGAGATCGCGAGCCGCATGCGCCTGTTCGCGCGCCACTTCATGCGCCTCGAGATCGACTTCGCCGCCAGCATCCCGTTCGACCTCGCCATGCCCCGCGCGGAACGTGCGCAGGAGCCGTGCGTGGTGTCTCAGCCGCAGTCGCCGGCTGCGATCGCGATCCGTGCGCTCGCCGCCAAGCTGTGGAAGCCCGTCCCCTCGGGTCCCGAATTCGATGTGAAGTCGGAGCCGTCTCACCGCCTCGAAGCCTAGGAGACACCCCCGATGCCCCGCGCCGCCGCCCTTGCCAGCTCCGCCAAGAAGAAGACGACGACGACCGCCGCGCGCCGCCCCGCGCTCAAGGTCGTGCCGGGCCGCCGTACCACGGCGACCGCTCGCCCCACGACGGCTCGTCCGGTCGCGGTGCGTGAGGTCGCGCCCGCCGCGGTGACGTACAACAAGAACGATCTGCTCAAGCGTTTCGCGCCGCTGGTGCGCCACGTGGTCGAGCGCGTCGCGGCCACGCTGCCGCGCAACGTGGATCACGAGGACCTGTACTCGGCGGGCGTGCTCGGGCTGCTCGATGCGCATGCCAAGTTCGACACGGGCAAGGGTGTGAAGTTCGAGACGTACGCGGTGTGGCGCATCAAGGGTGCGGTGCTCGATCAGCTGCGTGCGCTCGACTGGGCGTCGCGCTCCATGCGCCGCAAGGCGCGCAACCTCGATGGCGTGACGCGCAAGCTCGACCAGAAGCTCGGCCGTGCGGCGTCCGAGGACGAGGTGGCGCGTGAGCTCAAGATGTCGCGCGAGGACTTCTACCGGTTGCTGGACCACGTCCGTGGCGCCGTGCTCGTGTCGTTGGACGAGACGCGCACGAGCGACGGCGAGGACCAGGGCACGCTGGCGGACCACCTGGCCGATCCGAACGTGATCGACCTGGAGTCGCGCCTCGAGGACGACCAGACGCGCCGGCTGTTGCTGCGCACGATCGACCTGCTGCCGGAGCAGGAGCGGCTGGTGGTCGCGCTCTACTACTACGAGCACCTCACGCTCAAGGAGATCGGCCGCACGCTGGGCATCTCGGAGTCGCGCGTCTCGCAGGTCCACACGCGGGCCATGTCGCGCCTCAAGCTGCGCATGCAGAAGGCTGCGGTCGCGCGCGACGAAGCGGCCTGAACGGGAACGAGGGAATCGCACCATGGAAGCGCTGCCGCCGCCACCGTTCGATCGCTTGCGCGATCGCCTCGACGAGATCGCCACGGCGATCGAACTCTCGGGCGATCCCGTGGGCGCGGCGGCGATCCGCCAGCTGAGCACCGAGTGGACGCAGGAACAGGACGAGTGGAACGCCCAGGTCCGAGAACTCCTGGGAGTGCATCACGAGATCAACAACGCGCTCGTGGGTGTGCGCGGCAACACGCAGCTCATGCTCATGAATCCGGCCGGGCAGGCGCCCGGCGTGCGCGAACGACTGGAGGTTGTACTCCGTGAATCCGGCCGAATCCAAGAAGCGGCTGCCCGGCTCCGGGACCTCAAAGCGGTCCTCGGTCGAAGCGTTCCCCGGCCGCACGCCGCCTGACATGGCGTCCGCCAGCGAACATCAGGCTCCGCGCGAGCGTAAGGGCGACAAGCGGGAGGGCGTCGAGTCGGCGCCGCGCCGCAATGATCGCCGCGCCGCGTCGGGCTGTCTGTGGGATGCCTGCGAGGCGCTGCTGTCCTCGCGCGTCGACGACGCTGCGCTCGAGCGCGCGCTCGATGCGCTGGTCACGGCGTTCGATTGTGATGGTGTCGCGATCCACGCGGTCGGCAGCTCGGGGGAGCTGGAGACCTGGTGTGAGCGCGGCTCGTGGGAGCGCAAGCCCGGCGACCTGCGCGAGGCCATGGGTGTGCCGTTGTTCCGCGGCAAGGAGCGCGTGGGTGCCTTGGACCTGCTCGCGAAGCCCAAGCAGCGCTGGCGTCCGGATCAGTTGTCGCTGGTGCGCACGGCCTCGGGCGCGCTGGGTGCGGCCGTGGGTGCGCGGCTAGTTGGAGCGTCTGCAGCAGGCCCCGAACCGCGACGCGGTCACGGGTCTGGCCGACGCGCGCGCGTTCCATCATCAGCTGGTCGAGGAGATGGGCCGCGCCGATGCCGACGGCACGCCGCTGGCCATCGTCACGATCGATCTCGATCTGTTCGCCGCGATCAACGAGAAGTACGGCAAGCCCACGGGCGACGCCGTGCTCGCCGAGTGCGCGCTGGTCTTGAAGCTGGCGCTGCGCGAGGGCGACTACATCGCGCGTCTGGGTGGTGACGAGTTCGGCATCGTGCTCCCGGATTGCGATCTGGGTCCGGCACGCCGCTTGGCCGAGCGTCTGCGCCATGCGCTCGAGGAGCATCGCTTCCCGCGCGTGGGCCAGATCAGTGTGTCGGCCGGTGTCGCGGCCTCGCCGCGCGACGGCATGGATCCCACGGAACTCCTTGGCGCTGCCGAACGCGCGTTGGGTCTGGCCAAGAAGGCCGGCCGCCATCGCACGGCCACGGCCGGGCCGTCCTCGACCCACTGACGGAGAACCAGGTCCCCCGATGAATCCCGATCCCGGCTACGAACACAACGCCTCGTCCGGCACGCCGCCCGAGCTCATCGCCCCGCCCGCCCGCGTCATGGTGGTCGAGGACGATGAGACCGTGGCCGACGTGTTGCGTGAGGTGTTGCAGGACGAGCCGTTGGAACTGGAGTTCGCCACCTCGGGTGACGAAGCGGTGCGCAAGGTGAGCGAGCGCTGCCCGGACCTGATCCTCACCGACATCTCGCTGCCGGGGAAGACCGGTCTGGACGTCATGCGCCATGCGCGCAGCGTCGATCCCGAGGTGGCGGTGATCCTCATGACCGGCTACGCCTCGGTGCAGACGGCGATCGACGCGCTGCGCCAGGGCGCGAGCGATTACGTCACCAAGCCGTTCGACGACATCAGCGAGATCCCGCGCACGGTGAGCCGTCACCTGCGCAATCGCCGGCTGAAGGTCGAGAACAAGGCGCTCTTGGAGCAGTTGCAGCGCCAGAACGAGGTGCTGCAGCGCCACGAGCAGGAACTGCGTGAGCGTGTGGCATTGGCCACCGGCAATCTCGATGCGCTCTACCGCGTCTCCATGGAGATCGGTGCGAACCTCGAGTTGAAGCCGCGTCTGGACCAGATCGCCGCGATCGCGGCCCGGCTCGTGTCCGCCCGCGCCGCGGTCGTGTACCTGCAGAACGAGGCGACGGGCGAGTACCGCGCCGCCGCCACCCACGGCATCGAACTGGAGTCCGCGCTCGAGGGCGCGCCGCACTTCCTGGATGGCGAGGGTGTCTTTGGCCAGGTGGCTTCG
>JAIOPA010000391.1 GCA_021414165.1 Candidatus Eiseniibacteriota bacterium | reverse complement strand
CCGACGTGGCCGAGGGCAAGAAGGCCGGCGACGGCAAGCTCGATGTAGACGGCATGATGGCGTGGGTCGATCCGCGCGCCGAGTGGCTGCAGATGTACAACGAGGCGTGGCGCCTGGAGCGCGACTTCTACTACGACCCGGGCATGGGCGGGCTCGACTGGAAGGCCGTGGGCGAGCGCTATCGCCAGTTGGTGCCTTACGTGGCGCATCGTGCCGACCTCAACTACATCCTGGGCGAACTCATCGGCGAGTTGGCCACGTCGCACACCTATGTGAGCGGCGGCGAGATGCCCAAGGTGGCGCGTGTGGGCACGGGCCTGTTGAGTGCGGACTGGTCGCTCGATGCCGCGAGCGGTGTGTACCGGTTGGCGCGCATCTACCGCGAGCGCGACTGGAACTCCGACATCGAGGCTCCTCTGGGGCAGCCCGGGCTTGCCGTTCGCGAGGGCGATTACCTGCTGGCCGTGAACGGCCGCAGCGTGCGTGCGCCGCAGAACGTGTACGAAGCGTTCGTGGGCACCGTGGGCAAGCAGACCGTGCTCACGCTGGGCTCGTCCGCCAACGATCCCAAGCCGCGCACCGTGACGGTGGAGCCCATCGCCAACGAGGCGTCGCTGCGCTACACGGCGTGGGTGCGTGCGAACCGCGAGAAGGTGGCCAAGGCCACCGACGGCCGCATCGCGTACATCCATGTGCCCAACACTGCGCTGCAGGGTATCCAGGAGTTCAGCAAGGGCTACTACCCGCAGATCGACAAACAGGGCATCATCGTGGACGAGCGCTTCAACGGCGGCGGGTTCATTCCCGACTTCTTCGTGGAGCGCCTGATGCGCAAGACGTGGACGTACTGGTCGAGCCGCGATGGCAACGGGTTCCGCACGCCGCAGCAGTCGATCGACGGTCCCAAGTGCATCCTGGCCAATGGATACGCGGGCTCGGGTGGCGATGCGTTCCCGTTCTACTTCAAGCAGCAGGGTGTGGGCCCGATCATCGGCAAGCGCACGTGGGGCGGCCTGGTGGGCATCTCGCGCGATCTGCCGCTCATGGACGGCGGCTCGGTGACCATGCCGGACTTCGGCATCTACAGC
>JAIOPA010000390.1 GCA_021414165.1 Candidatus Eiseniibacteriota bacterium | reverse complement strand
CGAGGGTGCTGCCTCGCGCGTGCCCGAGCTCGCGACCTGGTTGGCGGGCACGACCGGGCATCGCGAGTTGACGCGCGCGCAGTGCGCCACGATCCGCGCCACCGAGGCCGAGGCGCTCGAGTTCACGCGCGGCTTCCGGCTCGATCCGCGCTTCGCTCCCTTCGTACGCGAGGCACTCGGCCGCGGCGATGCGGTCATGGTCGTGTCGGAAGGTTTTGATTTCTACGTGCGCGATCAGCTCGTGCGCGAGGGGTTGGGCGATCTGCCGTGGGCCGCGAATAAGCTGGTGTTCCAGCCCGACGGCACCGTCGTGCCCGAGTTCCCGTTCGCCGATCCGGCGTGCGACTCGTGCGGCAACTGCAAGGCGCAGCACGTGCGGCGCTATCGCAGCCGCGGGTATCACGCCGTGCTGGTGGGCGATGGCACCAGCGATCGCCATGGCGCGCTCGCGGCCGATGCCGTGCTCGCGCGCGCGTCGCTGCTCGAGTGGTGCCGCGCCGAGGGGCTGCCGCACACCGAGTTCCGTGACTTCGACGATGTGGCCGAGTTCGCACGCCGTCAGGAACAGCTCGCCACACGCGGGCCGCGCGGAGGCCGCGCGTGAACCACGACCGCGTCGAGCCCACGCCGAACACGCACGCGCCGTCCGAGGGTGGCGAGGCGTTGCCTGTTCCGCCCTCCACGCCTTTCACCATCGCCGGCGTCACCATGGATTCGCCGTTCGTGCTGGCGCCGCTCGCGGGCGTGTCGGATTCGCCGTTCCGCCGCCTGTCGCGTGAGCAGGGCGCGTCCGCCGTTTACACCGAGATGGTGTCGTCCGACGGTCTCGTGCGCGGTAGCCAGGCCACCATGGAGTACTGCGCGTTCGATCCGTCCGAGCGCCCCATCGGCATCCAGTTGTTCGGTAGCGATCCCGCCATCATGGCCGATGCCGCGCGCGTGCTGTCGGACCTGCCGCCCGAGCAGCGTCCGGACATGATCGACATCAACATGGGCTGCCCGGTGCGCAAGGTCGTGAATCGCTGCTCCGGTGCTGCGCTGCTGCAGGACGTGCCGCGCATCGCCGCGATCGTGGAGGCCATGAGCAACGCCACGTCGTTGCCGGTCACCGCCAAGATCCGTCTGGGCTGGGACGGCAACTCGCGCAACGTGGTCGAGGTGAGCCGCGTGCTCGAGGCCTCGGGCGCCAAAGCCGTGGCCATTCACGCCCGCACGCGCGCCGAGAAGTTCCAGGGCCACGCGCACTGGGACCTGATCGGCGAGGCCAAGGCCGCGGTCGGCATCCCGGTCATCGGCAATGGCGACGTGCGCACGCCCGAGGACGCGGTGCGCATGCTGCAGCTCACGGGCTGCGATGGCGTCATGCTGGGCCGAGCCGCGTTCGGTGATCCGTGGGTGTTCCGCCGCATGCGCGCGTTGCTCGAGCGCGGCGAGGCGTTGCCCATGCCCACCGCGGCCGAGCGGCTCGAGGCCGGCATCCGGCACCTGGGCATGATGATCGAGGCCGTCGGCACGGATCACGCGGCGCGCGAGATGCGCAAGCACGTGGCGTGGTACGTGAAGGG
>JAIOPA010000389.1 GCA_021414165.1 Candidatus Eiseniibacteriota bacterium | reverse complement strand
GAGATCGTCGATCGCCGCGCGCGCATCGCGCACGTGCAGGCGGATCTTCTCGCGCAGCGTCACGATGTCGCCAATGGCGATGGCCCCGCGCTCGCGGTCGGCGCCGAGCAGGTTGCGGATCAGATAGTCACCGCGCCCGCTGGCATCGCCGCGCGCGGGCCGGCCGATGTAGAGCCCCTGCTGCAGCCGGTGCCGGTCAGCCTCGGGCACCGAGCGCAGCACCTGCTCGATGCGTTCAATGGCCGGCTGGCCATCGAGCGTGAGGATGAGATTGTCTTCGAGGTGCGTCACATCGAGCGGCGGACCCAGCGGCTCGCAGCCCTGCGACACCACCACGTCGGCGCGGATCGCCCCGTGCAACGCGAGTGCGAAGCCGCCCTCGTGCGCCATCCAGTCGTTCAGCACGATCGTGTTGCCGCCCGGCCGTGGCGACGCGCTTGCCATGCCACCCACCACGCGCACGCCCGGCGCCCAGCGGTTGAACAACATGAGCACGCGGTCCAAGTCCAACGAGAACGGATCGCCCAGCAACACCACCAACTCGGCGCCACGCGCGCCCGGTGCGCGCAGGTCGAACGCCTCGGCGGAATCCACCGGCTCGGCCCACGCGTCCTGCATGAGCAGGAACGGCTTCACGTCCACGCCCGGCAACCGCGCGGCCACCACCGACAGGCCCACGCCCTGCTCGATCTCGTGCTCGCCCGTGACCACGCCGCGTGCGCTCACCGCGCCGAACGTGGTGGCCGGCACGAGCGCCTTGAGCGTCTCGACCGTGGCCGACGTGCGCGCGGGCCCGGGGCCCGACACGAACGCCAGCAGCAGATCGGGCGGGGCTTCGCCCAGCACGGCGTGCAGCTGGCGCGCGACATCCTCTGCCGCGGCAGCCGGCAGATCGAGTCGCGAGCTGGCGCTCGCCCATTGCATGCGAGGTGTCGTCACTTGGGAGCGATGCTTTGGCGCGCGAGCCTCAAACGCGCCGCATGATCTCGCGAGCGATCACCATGCGCTGGATCTCGCTCGTGCCTTCGCCGATCTCCATGAGCTTCACGTCGCGGTGCATCCGCTCCACCGGCAGGTCGCGGCAGTAGCCCATGCCACCGTGGATCTGGATCGACTTGTCGGTGACCCAGTTGCCCACTTCGCTCGCGAACAGCTTGGCCATGGACGCTTCCTTGGTGAACTCCTTGCCCGCGTCGCGCAGCATGGCGGCGTGGTACACCAAGTGGCGCGCGGCCTCGATCTTCATGGCCATGTCGGCGAGCATGAACTGCACCGCCTGGAAGTTGCCGATCGGCTGGCCGAACTGGTGGCGCACCTTGGAGTAGCCGAGCGCGTGCTCGTAAGCGCCCTGCGCCACACCCAGCGCCAGCGCACCAATCGAGATGCGGCCGCCCGTGAGCGTCTTCATGAACGTCTTGAACCCGCCCGTGGGCTCGCCCAGGATGTTCTCGGCGGGCACCATGCAGTCCTCGAACACGACCTCGACCGTGTCCGAGCCGCGCAGGCCCATCTTCTTCTCTTTCTTGCCCACGCGGAACCCCGGCGTGGCGGTGTCCATGATGAACGCGCCGATGCCGTTGGAACCCAGCGTGGGGTCGGTGACCGCGGTGAACGTGATGTACTTCGCGTAGCTCGCGTTCGTGATGTAGATCTTGGAACCGTTCACCTTGTACGCGTCACCCTGCCGCACTGCACGCGTCTGCGTGCCGGCCGCGTCGGAGCCGGCGTTGGGCTCGGTGAGCCCGAACGCGCCCAGGCACTCGCCCTTGGCCATGGGGGTCAAGTACTTGAGCTTCTGCTCCTCGGTGCCCGAGCCATACACCGGCCCGCAGCCGAGCGACACGTGTGCGGCGAGCGTGATGGCCGTGGACGCACACACGCGCGCCACGTCCTCCACCGCGATCGCATAGCAGAGCGTATCCATACCCGCACCGCCGTACTTCTCGGGGTACGGCAGGCCCAAGAGGCCCAGCTCGGCCATCTGCTTCACGGCCTCGTGCGGGAAGGTCTCCGTCTCGTCGAGCTCGCGCGCACGCGGGGCCACGACCTCCTCGGAGAACTTGCGCACCATGTCGCGGACCTGCAGGTGCTCTTCTTTCAGCATCAGCATGCGAAGGACTCCGGGATCGGCGCGAGGCGGGGCGGATCGCCCCCCGGGCCGAGTGATGGGATGGCGTTGAAGCGGAGTTGGCCGAAGCGCGAACGATGCTACCCGAAACGATGCAGTGCTGGCGAACGCGCCGGACCCTGCTCGCAAGGCGGTTACTGCGGCAGCGAGTCCACCTTCGTGGCGTGGTCCTTCGCCTGGTCGGCGGCGTCGAACGCGCGGCCCACGGCGGCCGAGCCCGGCAGGTCCGAGCGTGAGAGCGCGGTGTCGCGCTGCGCCTCGGTCAGCTTGCTGACGGGTTCGTTCGACTTCTGAGCGCAACCCACAAGCACCGCCACACATGCGAACGACAAGAGCACGCGCTTCATGGCTGGATCCTCGTGGCCGGGTTGAGTGCAGCGCGCTCATCCTTGGCCAGCTGCTCGTTGGCGCGCAACATGACCTCGATGGCGGCTCGTGCCACCACGCGCGCGGCATCGTCGTACGGGAAGTCGTAGGCACCGCTCGGCAGGCGCGTCGAGGGCACGACCTGCGTCTTGAGATCGGCGAAGTAGACCTCGAAGCGCTGGCCCTCGGGCGTGACGTCGCGGCGGATGTTGGTCGGCGAGACCGCCGTGACCGCGAACACGAACCCGCGCGAGGTACGCAACGTGCTCTGGCGCGAGCGCACCGGATCGCGTCGATGGCGCCGCGGCACGGGCACGCGCACCTCGGGCGGGAACCGCAGGCTCAGGTCCAGTTGCCAGGTGAGCTCCGAACCGGCGGCATCGACACGCACGAACGGGTTGGCCTTGGGCTCAGCCTTCACCCACGCGCCGTTCTCCAACCGCTCGCAGGGGATCTGCGCCTCGGAGAACGCGGCCTCGAACGCCTGCGTGACGCGATCACTGGAGTCCGCGGGCGTGCCCACGAACCGCACGATCTGCACCGGCACACTGCCGGCGTGTGCGGCCAGCGGCAGGCACACGAGAAGCGCTGCGATCAGCCAACGGTGGCGCATGGACATGGGACTCCGATCCTGTGGCAAGGGCGGTCCGGGTCCGGGCCGCCTACGGACTCACTCAGGAGGCATCGGCCGGATGCGGCGCGCTCTGTATGAGCCTCGCTCCGAGCGCTCGGGCCTGCGCCACGAGCGGCTCGGACACGGTGCCGAGGTCGTTGTCGTGGTGCGACCACACGAGCGACTCCTCCCAGCGTGCGCCCACCCACTTCAAGAACCCGCGCACCGACTTCTCGGCGGTCTCGTGGCGATGCGCGTCGCTGTTCGCGCACACGAACGCGCCGCGCTTGGTGCGCGGCCACTTGGCCACACAATCCTGCGTGCCATCGGCCAGCGTGACGAGAGGCGTGACGCAGTTGCAGCGATCGATGAGCAGCTTGAGCGGACCGCTCACGGTGTCGAAGTAGATCGGCGAGCCCACCACCACCGCATGCGCGCGTTCGAGCAGCGCGTACACGCGATCCATGTCGTCGTGGAAGATGCAGAAGCCGGGTGCGGCGTCGACACCGCAGGCCACGCACGGCTTGATGTTCATGGCGTAAGCGCGCACATGCTCGGCCTGCCCGCCTGCGTCACGCGCGCCGTCGCACACGGCGCTCAGCAGCTTGTGTACGCTCGAACCCTCGAGCGGACTGCCATCGAGCGCCAGCAACAGCCGGGGCGCGTTGCTCATTCTGCTATCGCCGCGACTTCTTCTTGGGCGCGGGCTTCTTCTTGGCGGGCGACTTCTTCACGGGCTTCTTGGCGGCCTTCTTTGCAGCCTTCTTGGGCGCAGCCTTCTTCGAAGCCGCCTTCTTGGGGGCAGCCTTCTTCGCAGCCTTCTTCGCCACCTTCTTAGCCGCCTTCTTCGGGGCAGCCTTCTTCGCAGCAGCCTTCTTCACCGGTGCGCTCGCCTTGGGCGCGTGATGCCGCGCCTCGGCGCGCGTCGGCTGCAGCGAGCCGGCCGCGGGCGCCATGGGTGCGGGGCGCGCGGGCGGCGGCGGCAACGGGGGCAACGCATCGGCGCCGTGCACGCCCGCGTACCACTCGCGGATGTAATGCACGATGTCCTGCGTGTTGGTGCCGGGGCCGAACAACCGGCCGATGCCCTGCGCGAGCAGCGCATGCATGTCGTCATTGGGGATGATGCCGCCACCCGTGAGCAACCGGTCGCCAATGCCATGCTCACGCATGAGCGCAAGGATCCCGGGGAACAACGTCATGTGTGCGCCCGACAGCACCGACAGCGCCACCACATCGACGTCCTCCTGCACCGCCGCCTCCACGATCTGGACCGGCGTCTGGTGCAGCCCCGTGTAGATCACCTCCATGCCGGCGTCACGCAGGGCAGCCGCCACGACCTTGGCACCGCGGTCATGACCATCGAGCCCGGGCTTACCCACCAGCACACGGATCTTGCGTTGCATGCTTCCTCCAGCGAAGGGCCGCGCGGGGCCCGATTCAGGGTCGCGTCAGAACAAGGGTGTCCACCGGCAAAGCGGCGGACGAGCGGCGCAACACTAGCGCGTCTCCGGCATATCGGCCACGCGCCATGAGCACGGTGTCCATGCCGGGCACGGTCTCGCCGCCAAAGGTGAGCACCAGCGTGTCGGTAGCCGCGGGCGGCTGGCCGCGCTTCCAGTCGAGCCAGGTGGCCAGGTGCGAATCCTCGGTGGGCGGACGGAACCGCCGGTCGGTGGCGTCGTATTCCGTGGGGTTCTCGGCCGGGTGCAGGAACCGCGCGGGGTGCTCGCGCCACGGGCTCGCCACCAGCTTCTCGCCCAGCAGCTCCAGCTGCCGCGTGCGCTCGCCCTCGGAGAACAGTGGCTGTGCCAGGCGCGACAGCACGGGGATGGGCAGCCCGCTGCGCAGCCCCAACGCCAGCGCCAGCATGAGCGACAGCACCGCCAGCACGTGCTCGGCGCGGATCATGTGCAGCATGCCTTCGCTACCCTGCTCGTCGAACACCGACGCGCACACCGCCACGAACACCGCGAAGACCGCATACGTGGGCGAGCCGGTCGGGTTCGCCATGGGCAGCAGCGCACAGGCGCCGAGCAACGCCACCATGGTGATGCGCCCGCGCCGCAGGCTCTTGGCCGCGGCCCACGCCAGCCACAGCGGCAGCACCGGCACGTGCATGGCGACGCCCGCGCCTGCCAGCACCAGCGTGAACAACGCGGCCACCATGCCGCCGGCACCCGGCCACGCGCGCGACGCGGTCCATGCCGCGAGCAGGCCCGCGATGGCCGAGCCGACCACGTTCACCTCGAGCGTGGCATACGACGTGACCATGCCCAGCACCGGATCACCGCCCAGATCGCGGTTGTACGACGGCACGAGCAGCAGGTACGTGGCGGCCACTCCGGTGAGCACCACGGCCAGCGCCGCCACGCCCTGACGCGTGCGCAGGAGCGGCGTCTCGAACGTGGCACCAAGTACGAACGCCACCGCGAGCGGCAGCGCGTACGGATGCACGAGCGACGTGACCAACGCGCCCACGAACACCCCGAGCAGCGTGCGCAGGTCGAGCGGCCCGCGCGCCGAGCGCACCAGCGA
>JAIOPA010000098.1 GCA_021414165.1 Candidatus Eiseniibacteriota bacterium | reverse complement strand
GAGACCCTGCGGGACGTCGGGCTGGGCTATATTCATCTGGGTCAGGCCGCCACCACGCTTTCGGGCGGCGAGGCGCAGCGCGTCAAGCTCGCAACGGAGCTGTCGCGCGTCGCCACCGGCCGCACGTTGTATGTGCTCGATGAGCCGACCACGGGTCTGCACTTCGAGGACGTGCGCGTGCTGCTCGATGTGCTGCAGGCGCTCGTCGAGCGCGGCAATACGGTGCTCGTGATCGAGCACCATCTGGATGTCATCAAGTGTGCGGATCATCTGATCGACCTCGGACCTGAAGGCGGCGACCACGGTGGCACCATCGTGGCGGCCGGCACCCCGGAGGCGTTGGCGCGCGCGAAGGGGTCGTACACCGGAACCGCCCTGCGCCACCTACTGGAGATCTGACGATGTCCCCTGCGACGGCTGTCACCTCGGAGACCGGACGAACGTCCGTGCGTGCCAAGACCATGAAGGCGATCGTCAAGACCTCGGCGGCCCCCGGCGCCGAGATCCGCGACGTTCCGGTACCGTCCCCGGGAACGGGTGAGGTACTGCTGCGCGTGTTGCGCGCGGGTGTCTGTGGCACGGACCTGCACATCTGCAACTGGGACCGCTGGTCCCAGAGCCGCATCAAGCCGCCGGTCACGCTGGGCCACGAGTTCGTGGGCGCGGTGATCGAGCTGGGCGAGGGCACCACCGGTGTCGCACTCGGCGATCGCGTCTCGTGCGAGAGCCACATCGTGTGCAACACCTGCCTCGCGTGCCGCACGGGCAATGGCCACGTGTGCGAGAACACGCGCATCCTGGGAGTCGATGTGAACGGCGGCTTCGCGGAGTACGTGGCGGTGCCGGCCGTGAACTGCTGGAAGGTGCCCGCCGGCATCTCGCTCGAGGTCGCCGCCGTCATGGAACCGTGCGGCAACGCCGTGCACACCGCGTTCGCCGGTACGCTCTCGGGCGCGAGCATCCTGGTCACGGGCTGCGGCCCGATCGGGTTGTTCGCGATCGGCGTGGCCAAGGCCGCGGGCGCGGCGCACGTGTTCGCGAGCGACGTGTCGCCCTACCGGCTCGAGTTGGCGCGCAGCATGAAGGCCGACGCGGTGATCGACGTGAAGACCGAGAACCT
>JAIOPA010000097.1 GCA_021414165.1 Candidatus Eiseniibacteriota bacterium | reverse complement strand
ACGCCTTCGGGTGCGTGCCGTGGCCGAACGGCTGCGGTTCTGGCCCAACAGCACCGCGCGCAGCCTGATCACCAATCGCACGCAGGCCATCGGTGTGCTGCTGCCCGATCTGCACGGCGAGTTCTTCTCCGAGGTCATCCGTGGCATCGACCTGGCCGCGCGCCGCGAAGGGCTGCACGTGCTGGTGTCCAGCTCGCATTCGGATCTCAAGGAACTGGTCACCACGCTACGCTCCATGCGCGGCCGCATCGATGGACTCATCATCATGGCGCCCGACCGCGCGTTCGCACCCGCGATCCGCACGAGCGCATGGGACTGCCCGGTGGTGTTGCTCGGGCCCGGCACCGAGGCCCCCGACTTCGACACCGTCGGGATCGCGAACCACGATGGCGCTTACGCCGTGGTGCGCCACCTGCAGCGCCTGGGGCACAAGCGCATCGCCACCGTGACCGGCCCGAGCCAGAACCTGGATGCCGTGCAGCGCGTCGAGGGCTACCGTGCCGCCATGCGCGATGGTGGCGTGAGCAACACGCGCGCCTTGGAGGTCGAGGGCGACTTCACCGAGCCGTCGGGCTACCAGGGCATGCAGTCGCTGTTGCAGTTATCGCCACCGCCCACGGCCGTGTTCGTGGCCAACGATGTCATGGCGGTGGGCGTGCTGGGCGCGTGCCGAGACGCCGGCGTGCGCGTGCCGCGCGACGTGGCGGTGGTGGGCTTTGACGACATCGCGCTCGCGCGGCACCTGTCGCCGCCACTCACCACGGTGCACGTGGATGCGTACCAGCTGGGCGAGCGCGCGCTGCACCGGCTGCTGCGGCGTGACCGCGGCGAGCCTGCGCCGTCGAGGTCGCACGAGGTGCTGCCCACGTGGCTCGTGGTGCGTGACTCCTGTGGCGCGACGCCGAGCGATCGCCGGCGCGCCACCGATCCCAAGCCGTCCTCGAACATCCCGGCGAAGCCGCGTGCCAAGAAGGCACCGGCGGCGTCTACGAAGTCCCGTCGCAAGGAGCGTGGCGCTTGAAGCGATTCCGGATCCTGCCTTGGCTCTGGGTACTCGGGCTTGTCCTCACCGTTGGCCGTGTGCAGGCGGGCGGTTCGGCGACCGCCGTCGCACCCAAGGCCAGTGCCCAGTCGCTGGCCGAGCGCGCGTTCGTCGACACGCTCGAGCGCCGCACGTTCTTCTTCTTCTGGGACCTGGCCGATCCCAACACCGGCCTCATGCACGACCGCTGGCCCACGCGTTCGTTCATCAGTGTGGGCTCGACCGGCTTCGCGCTCACCGCATACCCGATCGGCGCCGAGCGCCGCTGGGTCACGCGCGAGCAGGCCGCCACGCGCACGCTGCGCACGCTCGAGTTCCTGTGGAACGCCAAGCAGGACACG
>JAIOPA010000096.1 GCA_021414165.1 Candidatus Eiseniibacteriota bacterium | reverse complement strand
ATGGCCGACGGGTCGAGCACGGACCAGCGGCCCGACAACCCATACGAACGCGAGTAGCGCTCGGCGTCGAAGCTGCTCGACGGGAACACCGACGAGCCGAATACCTGAGTGCCCACCGAGGAGCCGGTGAATGAACCGCTGCGGTTGAGGTCGCCATCGACGCTCGGCAGCACGCGGCTGTAAGCGCTCCACAGACCGCTGCGCGCGGACAGCGCACTGGCCTGGGACTGGATCACCGCACTGTTCTTCTGGAGGGCGATGCGGACCGCCTCATCGGCGGTGAGCGGAGCAGCATGGGCCGCGGTGGCGAGCGCGAGAGCGGCGACGGTCAGGAAGGCGACGGGACGCATCGGCAGAGGTTCTCCTTAAGGACCGGCAAGCCCGGGACGACCCCGGGGCTGCCTGTGTGTACGCAATCGTCTGGTACGAGGTTGCGTCGCGGCGTCACGCGCCCTGGCTGAACAGCGCGGCGACCGCGGCAGTAAAAGCCACGAACGCGAGATACAACGTCACGAGGACCCACGCGACGTTGCGGCGCGGCATGTGCGCCAGAGCGGCGGTACCGAGGACCAGCACGAACAGGTACCAGGCCGTGAAGGGTGAGATGGCATCCAGGAACACGGTGAGCCCGGTCATCAGCTTGGTCGGGGACTCCGCCTCGGGCAAGAGTACCCCAAGTCCGAGGTGCAGGCCCTTGAGCGTCTCCTGGGACCAGCCGTAGGCGTAGCGCACGATCGACCCGGGGATACCGACCAACCCGGCCCACGACACGACGCCCAGCGCTTGCGAGAAACGGAACTTCGCCCCCAGCACGAAGCCCGCGCCGAACCAGACCACCAGGGCCTGGAGCAGATAGATGAGCGGGATCGCCACTCCGATGATCCCGAGCGTGAACGCCATGCCGGTCTTGCTCTCGACGAAGGAGCGTGTCGGGCACCATGACGCGCTGATAGCACACCGCTCCCAGCAACACCTCGATCACGACCACGATGAGCAGCGGGATCCACCACGCACCGCCGCCCTGCATCCCCTCGAATGCCGTCGATGGAGACACGAAGACGCGGCTGAGGCGGGCGTGCCATGGCACGGCGGGCACGTCCGGCGGCGCGACGGGCGCCGGACCGATGGAATCTGGAGTGATCGACATGACGGGCTCCGGGAGGGCGGGTTCTCGGAGGTCCTGGAGGGGACCGAGGGCGTTCGACGTTAGGGGCGCGCCGGGGGCGGGTCAAACCCCAGCCGGACCGGCGCGGAACCGGTCCTACGGGCGCGGCTCAGCCCCTCCCCGGCGGGACTGACCGGCAACACGAAGGCGCCCCGGCCAGAGCCGGAGCGCCTTGCGTGAAAACCGCTGGGACTCTAGTGCAGGCTGAACTTGACCGGCACACCGACCCACACCGCGACCGGCTTGTTGTTCGAGAGTGCCGGCTTGAACACCCACTGCCGCACGGCCGCCTTGGCGGCGTCGTCCAGCATGGGGATGCTCTTCACGACACGCACGTCACGGACCTTGCCGTCCTTGCCCACGAGCGCCTGCACCATGACGGTGCCGTCGACGTTGGCTTCACGGGCCATGTCCGGATACACCGGAGGGATACGGGTGACCGCTTCCGGGAGCTCCTCGACGTAGACGTAATCGCCGAACTTCGGCATTTCGTCATCGGACGGCGGGGCGACCACGATCTGCTGGCCGTCCCCGGCCTCCGCAACGCCGGGGGTCGAGGTCGCGATCTCCTCCTGCGACATGATCGTCTGCTCCTGCGGCGCCTCCGCGTCCGGCACGGGCACGGGGATAGCGGCTGCAGGCGGTGCCGCTGCAGGCGAGACCTGCACCTGCGGCGGCGGGGTGTCCTGCGAAAGCGGCGGCGGCGCGGCCAGATCGGAAACCTGCATCTGGACGACCGGGATCGCCTTCTCCTGCTGCGCGATGATCAGGTTGGTCACGAACATGATCACGAAGATGCCCGCGATCGTGCCGATGCCGCCCAGGGTCGCGCGGAACATGTACTTCTTGGCGACCTCCATGAGCTCAGGTGCCCCATAGGGCATGAACTCATAGAGACTCGGGCGTTCCTCGTTAGCCGGGCTCACAAGGCCTCCACTTCCGCCTTCTCCTTATCCTCGAGAGGATTGATGGAGAAGCGCGAGAGCTTCGCGGCGTGCAGTTCGTCGAGCGCGTTGACCATGTTCTCGAATTCCGCCTCGCGGTCGATCTTGACGACCACGATGAGTTCGTTCTGGCCGTTGTAAGGCGCCAGGACGGACTTGAGCTCGCCCACGGAGGAGCGGACCCACGGATTCGTGGCTGCGCCACGCTTCCAGTACAGACGGCCGTCAGCAAGGACACGCAACGTCATCGTCTTGGATTCCGCGACGTCGACCTTGGCGTCCTTCGGCGGCAGATTGATCTCCAGGGCCTTCGGCGTACGGAATACCGTCGTGACCATGAAGAAGATGAGAAGGAGGAACGCGACGTCGACCATGGGCGTCATGTCCATCTTGATACCGACGCGACGCTTCGGTCTACGGCCCGAGAGCCCCTTGCCCTTTTTACCGCTGCTGCGATCTGGGGTGTCTACAGCACCCATGCGTTACCACCGTCCTTCAACGGGCTCATTCGGCCACTGGTGCAGCCTGGCCTGGCCCCTTCTTGAGGTTGGTCTGGACGTTGAATCGCGTGGCATTGGCCGCCTGCAGGCCGAACTGCATGTCCGCGACGATCCCGTAAGTGGCACCCTTATCCATCTTCACGACCACGCGCGCTGCAGGATTCGCAGCACGGGCCCGCTGCAACGCGGGACCCAGATCCGTCGGCACCTGAGCCGGCTGCATCTCGATGCGCACCTCTTCCATGCCCTGGGCGCCGCGCTTCTTGTAGATCACGCTGACGAGTGGGGCCTTGGTGACGGCGATCGTGATGACGTCGGACTCGGGCGACTTGGCCTCGGAGGTGGACTTGGGAAGATCGATCTTGTCCTTCTCCGGCGGCTGGAACTGCGTCGTCGTCATGAAGAAGATCAGCAGAAGGAACGCGACGTCCACCATGGGCGTCATGTCCATGCTGACTCCGATGCGACGCTTCTTCTTGAGCATTCTGGGCTCCGATGCCTGATCAGTGCTTGTCGGCGGCCGAGGCAGCCAACAGCTGGAGCACTTCGTACGACGCCTCGTCCATCATGTAGTTGAAGCTATCAACGCGGGTCACGAACACGTTGTACATGACGATACCGAGGATGGCGACGAACAGACCGCCGGCCGTGTTGATGAGTGCTTCCGAGATACCGATAGCCAGCTTGGAGGCGTCGACGGCACCCGAGGTACCGAGGGCGGCGAAGCTGCGGATCATACCCATGACCGTGCCGAGCAGACCGACCATCGTGCTGATCGACGCGATCGTCGAGAGCGCGATGAGGTTACGCTCGAGCAGCGGCGTCTCGAGGCCCGAGGCCTCCTGGATGGCGGCCTGCGTCTCGGCCACGATCTTGTCCTTCGGAGCGCCCTCGCCCTTGAGCAGGCGGTAGCGATCGAGACCGGCGCGCATCACGTTCGCCGCCGAGCCGCGCTGCTGCGCGCAGAGCTGGAGAGCGCCGTCGATGTCGCCCGAGTGCAGCTTCTTGCGGACGTTGTTCAGGAAGTCCGGCATGGAGCCACGACCCTGCGCCTTGCGGAGGCTCAGGAGACGCTCGATCACGAACGAGATCTGCAGGATGAGCAGCATGATGAGGGCGGGCACGAGCCAGCCGGCCTGCTTGAGCTGGTGGCCGATCTCCTCACCGATCAGCTCGGGCATGAACCACCACAGCGTGACGGAGATCACGAGCGCAGCGAGGAAGCCCAACGGAACGAGGAAGCGATTCATGGATTTGCGATCCTCCGATGGCCGCCACATGGGCGGCACCGTCTGTCATGAACTGGCGTCGGGTCCGCGACCCTCAACCTTGCGGACCACGACGAGCGCGATCCCGTGACGAGTGCTGCAGGGTACTACCCAGATCCGGCCCGGTCCGCCGGGGTACTACGAGGACGCCGGGACGAAGGCCGCGATGGCCTCTTCCTCGGTGTCGTGATGATCGAAGACCATGATGAGCTTGGTCATCGTGAACAGATCCTTGAGCCGCTTGCCGAGCAGGCACAGCTTGATCTCGCCACCGCGGCTCTTGTAGCTCGCGTATCCGCGCATGAGCACGCCGATCGCGACCGAGTTGAGCGCTTCGCACTCCGAGAGATTGAGCACCAGCATCTTATTGCCGGCCGCCGACTCCCCCATGATCGCCTGCTCCAACTCGTCGGTCTCGCTATCGCCGAAGAAACGGCCCTTGGGCGACAGGATCACGATGCTGCGGACTTCACGCTTCTTGACGGCCATGTCGGTCTCCGTGCGCCTTAGACGGATTCCCGCTCGCTGAAGCTGGCGATCGCCTGCTCCTCGGTCGGGTAGACGTCGAACACCAGCGACAGCTTGGTGATGACGAAGATGTTCTCGATGCGCTTATCGACGGCCGCCAGCTTCATCTGGCCACCGCGGCGCACATAGCTCGAATGCGCCGAGATCAGCACACCCAGGGCCGTCGAGTTGAGGTGCTGCGTCTCGCTCAGGTTGATGATGAGGTGCTTGTTGCCCTCGTCACCGAGCGTCTTGATGCCGCGCTCCAGCTCTTCGGTCTCCTCGCCACCCGTGAGATACCCCTTGGGCGTGAGGATGGTGATGGATCCCACCACCCGGCTCTTCATCGTCGCCATCCGTATCCTCCCGAACCTCGCGGTGCGAGGCTGTTACCCGAGTAGCTTGAGGCCCTTGATCGCTTCCGGATGACCGGGCTGGATCTCGAGCACCTTACGGTAATACTCCCCTGCCTTCGCGCGGTTACCCGAGTTCTGATAGGCCTGCGCGAGCCAGACGAGCGTACCCACGTTCTTCGGGTCGATAGCGGCCGACTTCTCCAGATTGTCGATCGCCCCGCCCCAATCCTTCTTCAGCAGCGCCCGGTAGCCCAGCTGCTGGCGGGCGACCGATGCATTCTTGCTCGTCGAATCCACCGCGACCGTGGCGCGGAACTCCTCGAGTGCAGCGTCGATCGAGTCGGCCTGGGTCAGGGTGACGGCGAGCCAGAAATGGCGGTCCCCCTTGGTCGGAGCGAGGGTGGCCGCCTGTCGGAGGGCAGAAATAGCCTCCGGGAACTGCTTCATCTCCTTGTGGCACAAGCCCAAGTAGTAGTAGGCCTCGTCCGAGGTCCCGTCAAGCGCGATTCTCCGCTGCAACGTGGCCGCCGCGGTCGGATAGTCCTTGTTGCGGTACTGCATCTTCGCCATCTCGAGCAGGGCGAACTTGCCGTCGCGCGACAGGGAGTCCTTCTCGACGATCGCCCGGTAGGCCGAGTCGGCCGCCGTCAGGTTGCCCATGAAGGCGTACACCTGGGCGAGCTTCACGAGATCCTGCGACGTGGGCTCCGCCTTGGCCGCCGCGTCGAGCGCCTTCTGCCACTCCTTGCGGTCCACCGAGAGCCGGAACAGCACGGCGTACATGTCCTTCGACTTGTCACCCATCTCGAGCGCCTTCTGGAGCGACACGGCCGCGTCGTCCTTCTGGCCCAGGAAGTACTGGGTGCGGCCGAGCAGCGACCAGCCCTTCACATCGGTGGGCACGAGCGCGGTGTACTTGTCGAGGTACGGCTTGGCCTCGGTGTAGTACGCCGGCTTCGCCTGACCGGCGCGGTAGTAGATGTCGCCCAGCGCCAACTGCGCTCCCGCGTACTCGGGGTTCTGATCGGCGACGGCCTTGTACTGGAGGATGGCCTCGTCGTAGCGCTGGTCGAACGCCAGCGCACGGCCGAGCGCGAAGCGCAGGTCGATGTCGGTCGAGTCGAGTGCAACGGCCTTCTCGTACTCCGGCACGGCCAGCGCACCGATGCCACGGCGCAGGTAGAAGTCACCGAGCGCCTTGTTCGTGATCGGGTCGTCGGGAGCCGCCTCACGCGCCTGCGTGAAGTAGATGCCGGCATCGCGCAGCGAGTCGCGCGCCATCTCGACGTTGCCGAGCGCGACCAGGAAGCGCGGACGCCACTTGGTGCCCCAGTTGAGGCCCGGGTTCAGGGCCGCGACGGCCTCGTCGTACTTCTTGAGCTGCGTGAGGGCGTCGCCCAGTCCCAACTGCGCATCGGGGAACTTGCGATCGAGCTCCACCGCGCGCTGGAAGCTCGGCAGTGCGGCCGCATAGTCCTCGTTGCGGCGCGCGACCTCGCCCACACCCCAGTAACCGATGGCGAGATTGGCGTCCATCTTCTGCGTCATCTCGAACTGCTCGAGCGCCTTCTCGTAGTTGCGGCGGCGCAGCCACACCTGGCCGACACCTGCGCGGCCCTCGGCGTAGCCCTGAGCCGCGGCGCGTTCGAACAACTTGAGCGCATCGTCCAGCTGGCCCGCCGCCAGAGCGGTGCGGGCATCCTTGAGTTCGTCGGCGTGGACGGCCGGTGCTGCCATGGTCATGGCCGTGACGACGAGCACCGCAAGGGCGGTGCGACGGGCGAGGATCCGGATGAGGGCGTTCATAGGCTCGGGGTGCTCTCTCCTGTCAATGGGAACCCAACAGCGGGGAGCGACGGACGAAACGCAACGGCACGGCCGTGGGGACGCGGCCGCTGGCCAGCACGAGTTCCTGCCCGGGCTGGCTCATGACGAACGTGGTGAAGCCACCGGCCAGGCGTGCGCCCTGGGTCCGGCGGTACAGATGGATGTAATGCGTGAGCGGATACTGCCCCAGATGGACCGACTCGGCATCTGGCTCGACGTAGGCCATCCCGGCCATGGCGGCGATGGCGAGCGGACGCACGCCCTTCGCGTGAGCGAGCGCCATGGGCACCACGCCGATCGCACCGCGCGTGCGGGCGACCGTGGCGGCCACCGCGGAGTCCGACGCCTCGACCACCGATGGCGCGCGCATGGGCACGCCATCCATGACCCGCTGCGTGAACGCGCGCGCCAGGTCGGACGACAAGGCCGGCAGCACCGGCACGATGCGGCCGTCGGCGCCCCCGAGCTTGCCCCAGTCGGCGATATCCGCACTCCAGATGCGCTGCAACTCGTCGACCGTGACATTTCGCACGGTGCTGGCCTCGGGCACGACGAGGCACATCGCGTCCTGCGCGATCTTGTGCCCCTCGAGTTCGATGCCGGCCTGCCGTGCCATGTTGCGCTCCTCTGGTTCCAGATCCCGCCCGGTCGCCGCCATGTCGGCGTGACCCGCGAGCAATGCCGAGATGACCTGCCCCGAGGACTCCGGCTCGCGGACGTCGAGCACCACCTGCGGGTACCCGTCCTGGAAAGCCTTCGCCTCGGTGACCATGAGCGCCCGCGCGTCGGGCGCTGCTGCGATCGAGATACGCCCGCTGGTCTCGGTATCTTCCATGGGTCGCGCGGCATCGTGTCGGGTGCAGCCCGAGAGGAGCAGGGCGGCGATCAGGGACACGGCGAGGCCACGGGCCGGCAGGAGCCGAGGACGGCGGGGGCCCGGGCAATCGAAGTGCTGGAAGTCTAGGGAGGCGTATCCGCGCATGTCAATGGTTGCCTTGCGTCAGCACCTGGCCGGCGGTGGATCCGCAGTCCGGGGCTGGATCGCTCCGGAGACCATGGTGGGGCAAGTGCAAGCCCCGGACACTAGGAACCTGTGTGCAGGGTGTCAAGATTCGGCAAGGGTACGGCTTGCAACCGCTTCCCAGCCCCCTCCCACCCCGCGCCACTGGGTTCAGGGCGCGAGCCGGTTGAGCATGCGACCGAACGCCGCGCTCTCGCGCACGTGGTCCAGGCCCGCCAACCAGCACAGCGTGCGCTCGATGCCGATGCCGAAGCCCGAGTGCGGCACCGAGCCATAGCGGCGCAGGTCCTTGTACCACTCGAACGCCGAGTGCGGCAGGCCGTGCTCGTCGATGCGCTGGTTCAAGAGCTCCAGGCTCGACATGCGCTGGCCGCTACCGATGATCTCGCCGTAGCCCTCGGGCGCCAGCACATCGCACGACAGCGAGAGCCGCGGGTCCGTGGGATCCGGCTCCATGTAGAACGCCTTCACCGCGGCCGGGTAGTGCGTGACCATGAGCGGCGAGTCATAGCGGTTCGACAGCTCCGTTTCATCGGGCGCGCCCAGGTCACCGCCCCACTCGAACGGCCGGCCGGCCTCCTGCAACATCTTGACCGCGTCGTTGTAGTGCAGGCGCGGGAACGGCGCGGTGACGCGCTCGAGCTTGGACACATCGCGCTCGACCACCTTCAAGTCCTCACGGCAACGATCGAGCACACGGCCGATCGTGTTCATGAGCAACTTCTCCTCGAGGTTCATGACATCACCGAGCGTGGCCCACGCCCACTCGGGCTCCATCATCCAGAACTCGATGAGATGGCGGCGCGTCTTGCTCTTCTCGGCGCGGAACGCAGGACCGAAGCAGTACACGCGGCCCAGCGCCATGGCAGCGGCCTCCATGTACAGCTGGCCGCTCTGCGACAGGTACGCCTTGTCGTCGAAGTACTGCGTCTCGAACAGGTTCGTGGTGCCCTCGCACGCGTTCGGCGTGAAGATGGGCGCATCGACCAACGTGAAGCCCTGCTCGTCCATGAAGTCGCGGAACGCCCGGATGATCTCGGCGCGGATGCGCAGGATCGCCTGCTGGCGCGGCGAGCGCAGCCACAGGTGGCGGTGGTCCATGAGGAAGTCGACGCCGTGCTCCTTGGGCGTGATCGGGTAGTCGGGCGCGCGCCCCACCAACTCGACATGCGACAACACCATCTCGAAGACGCCGGTCTGCTTGGGGTGGGCCTTCACCAGGCCGCGCACGATGACGGCGCACTCCTGCGTGAGGCTGGTGCCCAGCTCCCACTGCTCGGCCGACAGGTCGTTCAGGCCGGCCACGCACTGCATCTGGCCGCTACCGTCGCGCACGACGAGGAACTGGACCTTGCCGCTCGAACGATGCTGGGCGACCCAGCCGCGGAGCTCGACGGTGGCGCCGACGTGAGCGGCGGCCTCCCGGATGCGGATCCACGGCGTGCTGGTGGTCTGGGTCTCGGACATGCAGGACTCCCCGGCGGTCGGCCGGACCCGGCCCCGCCCGCGGCGGGCCGGCCCTGTGGGCCGCACCCCGGTGACTCCGCGGCCGCCCGCGAGGGCCAGGACCGCGGCGATGCAAGGCTCTCAAGCCATGAGCGAGCCATGCCGATAACGCCGACGAACGGTAGGACCGTACGGAGCGAACCCTCGGAGTGTCAAGGGAATGCACCACATGAACCGAGCCAGGATGGCACCGGGCACGCGCCTCACGACGCGCGGCTCGCACAGCCCGTGGCACGCACTCGCGCACATGGCGATGATCGCGGTACTCGCGCTCGCCGCGCCCGCGGTACGCGCACAGGAGTCCGTGACGGGCTCGCAGGAAGCCACCGTCGCACCACCACCGAGTGGAGGTGGCTCCACGCAGCCGACCGACCTGCGTGACGTGAACGCCTGGGTCGCGTGGAAGGATGCGCGCCAGATCACGTCGCTCCCGCTCGAGGCACGCATCTTCTATCGCCGCGGCATCATGGCGAAGCAGTCCGGGCTCAAGCCGGAAGCGCTCTCCGACGTGCGCGGCGCGATCGAGTTGGATCCGTCGTTCATCGAACCGCACCTCACGCTCGCGGGCTGGGCGTTCCCCGGTGATCCCGCGCAAGTGCTCACGCATGGCGGCGCGATCTTCGAGCTCGTGCGCCGCGACTTCAATCTGCAGCTCTCGCTCGCGGCCAACGCGCTCATCCTGGGACTCGAGGCGTTGTTCGCCGGCCTGTTGTTCGCCGCACTGTTCGTGGTCTTCCACCACCGCGGCGCGCTCGCGCATCCGTTGCACGAAGAACTCTCGCGGCTGATCTCGGCGCGCACCGCGCGGCTCTGGGTGCCGGTGCTCCTCGTGCTGCCGTTCCTCGCCGGTGCCGGTCTCACGCTGCCCGTGCTCGCACTGCTCGCGTTCCTGTGGGCGCACCTGCGCCTGCGTGAGCGCGTCCTCACCGTGACACTGGCGCTCGCCGCACTGTGCGTGCCGTTCGCCACGCATACGCTCGGGCGCTTCACGCAGGCCCTCGACACCCACCGCCGCCCGTTCCACGAGCTGCCGCTCGTCGAGCACGAGCCGTGGTCGGCGCGCCGTCAGTCCACGCTGGCGCAGGCAGCGGCGAACGATCCGCAGGATGGCTTCGCGCAGTTCGCGCTGGCGTGGTTCGCACGCCGCGGGGGCGACCTGCCCACGGCGGAGTCGGCGTATCGCGCCGTACTCCAGGCCTGGCCCTCGGATGCGGCCGCGCTCACGAACCTGGGCAACGTGGCCGCCATGCGTGGCCAGAGCGACGAGGCACTCCAGCGTTACAAGGAAGCCGCCGCGCAGGATCCGCTCGCCGCCGCGCCGCACTTCAATGCCTCGCAGCTCCACCTGCG
>JAIOPA010000167.1 GCA_021414165.1 Candidatus Eiseniibacteriota bacterium | reverse complement strand
CGCTGTCGTCGGCCGACAGGATGAGCACGTTGTACTCATCGACCTCGTAGCGCGCCTCGATGCGCACGCCTTCGTCATCTCGCGTCATCTTCATGGCCATCTCGTTGGACCGGCCGCCGCGGACGCTCATGGCCATCGCCTGCGGATAGTTGCGCTGGCAGGGCGGTTCATCGAAGTACTCCACCGGGCGCGGCGCCGAGAACGCATCGAGCTGGCCCATGAGCGTGGAGTCCGCCACGTGGATCTGCCCGCGCTGCAGCACCACCGGCACCGGCACCACGAGCGCGAACTCGCGCGGGTCGCCCTCGTAGTCGCTCGCCAGCGTGAGCACGGTGCGATCGCCGTCGCGCACCAGCGCGACCTGCGAGCGGTGGTTGTAGAGCTTGGCATCGCCCCCGGCGACATAGAACCCACAGAATGCGTGGACCGTGGTGACGCTAGCGAGCAACAGCGGAACGAACAGCATGCGCGGCGACATGTGCGGCCTCCTGAGCGTGATGCGGTGATGCGGCCGGGCGCGGGTGCGCCGGCCAGTGGTACGCGCGTCCCGGGAACACGCGGTCGAGCACGGGAACGAGCAGCGAGCAGACGGCGAGCGACCACAGCAGTCCGTTGGTGCGGAACAGCACGAACTGCACGACGCCAGCGCCCACGGCCACCAGCACGGCGAACACGCTGCGGCCCGTGCGCGAGTCCGGCGTGGTACGCGGGTCGCTGATCATGTGAAAGGCGAACAGCGCCACGGCGCCGTTCTCGAGCTGATGCAATGGCGCGATCCACGCCTGGTGCACCCAGGCAGCGCGCGTGAACAGCACCGCGGCCCACGCCAGTAGGAACGCCAGCGTCACGTCGCTGCGCTCGCTGCGATACACCACGAGCGAACCGAAGCCCGCGAGCAGCAGCAGCAGGCCCAGCGAGTGTCCACACTGCGATGGCGACACCCAGACCGGCGCACCGCACGCCAACAGGATCGCGATCGCACCGTTGGTGGGGTTCAGCACGTGCTTCGTGCCCGGCGCGCCGACGCGCGGCACCCGCAATGCGAACTTGGAGAACACGGCTAGCAAGACCGCGACCACCAGCCACATGGGGTGCCGCGCACGGAGCAACAACGTCATCGATAGCGCCGAGATGAGCGCGCTCGGCCACGTGGCCGCTGCGGGTGCTGCCGTACCCGCCGGCGAGGCTGGCCGGCCCATGCGTTCGGCCAGCCCCTGCGCGGCGAGCGCGCTCGTGATGATGATCGCGGCGTCGAGCGGCGCGATGTCGAAGCCGAAGCGCAGCATCCCGAGCGCCAGAAGACCGGATAGCGCGACGATCTGATACGCGCGAGGGTCTCGGGGGACACTGCGGGCGATGCACTTCAAACGGCTCAACAGCAGGCGACTCATCGGCGCCACTCCGCGCGCCGCGATCGCGTCCTATGCATTGCATAGGGCGTGCCGGAGCCGCTCGGGGTGACACAGGCCGCTAACGCGTTGTCGTGCAGCGCGGGTGTGAGCGCGGGCCCCTCGCGCGCGAGCGCGGAGTGGCGCGTTGGGGTGTCACCCGGTGACACCGGGTAACGCTGTGGAGTGACGGTCGTGTGGCGCATGAAGGCTGTACGCCACAGCACGCGCGGTATTCCCGCGCGGGCTCACGTCATGCGCGAGGCATGCTCAGCGATAGAGCGCCTTGACCTCGGACCAGGTGCGAGAGCGCGTGGGGACTGTCTCGCCGCAGGGCGGGGCGGGTTCGGCCATCGAGGAACCGGACGGCGCGAAGAACCGGTAGCCGCCCTGCCAGAGCGCGTAGTTGCTATCGGTGCCGTTCGTGGCGCCGGAGATGACCCGATCATCCTGAGGTACCGGCGTGGTCACCTTGATGGCGTTGAACAAGATCGCCGCGCGCGTGCAGCAGCCCTCGCAGGCTCCGGTGCCCACGGTCTTGTTGTGCAGGATCCGGAACTGGAAGCCGAAATACTCCTGACCCGTGACCAGTTCGGCAAGACCGGTGGCGGGTACGGCGAGCGCCGCGGTCAGACGCGCCCAGTTCGGGCCCCGCAAGTTGGTGCCGATGATATAGACCCCGATCCCCCCGAGTGCCTGCCCGCTGCTCCAGTCCTGACAGACGCTCGCGTTCAAGGGCGGTACGGTGCTCAGGCTCAGCGACGTCGCGCGACAGGTGCCGGCGTTCTTGAAGTGCCACCAAGCCGGAAGTGGCGAGGTCTGCGATCCGATGTCGATGACGACCTCGAGACCTGACGCATTGAGGATGTCAGCTCCGAGCTCGAAGGAGCCCACGAGGGTCTCGAACCCGGTGTTGGTATTGCACGCGAAGTTGCGATTGATCAGGCCTGCATCGCCGAAGCAATCGATCCACCGGAGGTTGGTGCCTGGGGCGGCGTGAGAGGCACTAGCCGTGAGTAGTGCAAGCAGCGCGAGCGTGATGACGCGATTCAACACAGACGCTCCGATCGCGAGCGTGTGCCGCGCGGGGGGCGCGGCGAATGGGGGGTGCGAGCTTTGATATTAGGACTTGCGAAGCTGGCCACGCCATAGGAATCCAGTGACGGTTGCGGGCAATAGTCGGAGGCCTCGGGCCGCGTTGCGGCCCGTTCACTGTCGCTAGCGATAGTCTCGGACGTTCCCATGACAGATGCACGCCAGCGCAGGGCCCAGAACGCGACCGGCGCGGGCCCCGAGTGGGACCCGCGCCGGCTTGAGTCGGCTGCGATGTGCGAAGACTGCGCTACACGGCGCTGCCGCAGTAGCGGCACTTGTTGGCGGCGGCGAGCACGTTCTCGGCGCAGGCGCTGCAGGTCTTCATGATCGGGCCGGGGGCCGGGGCGGGCGCGGGCTTCACGAGCGCTTTGCTCAGCAGCTGCACGACCCACGCGATGATCAGGAAGTCGATCACGGTACCCAGGAACGTGCCGAGCTTGATCGCGTTCACGACCTCGCCGGCGTCGCTGCGCTTGAGCACCAGTTCGGCGTTCCGCCAGGAGCCGCCGGGGATCACCATGGACACGAGCGGCATGAGCACATCGCTCGTGAGCGAACCGACGACCTTGCCGATGGCGCCGCCGATGATGACGCCCAATGCGAGCGACATGGCGTTGAGGCCTTCGAGCATGGACATGATCTTCTTGAGCATGAGCACCTCCTGGATGGACGGCCGGGTGCTGCCTCGGGGGATACCGCGTACTGGGCTCGTCAGAGCCCGGGGACTAAAAACTCGTCTGGATATGCACGAAGCCCTTGTCATGATGAAAGGCCACGTCGTACTGCTCGCGATCCAGTTCGAAGCACTCGGTGCCCTGCACGCGGACGCGGCCGAACTGCTTGCCGAGCGAGAAGAAGGCCCGGGTCTCGACGCGCGTGCCCCAAGTGAACACCGCGGAGCGGCTGTCGTCCACCACGGTCACGCGGTTCCGCATGAGG
>JAIOPA010000166.1 GCA_021414165.1 Candidatus Eiseniibacteriota bacterium | reverse complement strand
TCGCGCAGGCGGTACTCGCCCTTCTCACCCATCTGCTTGATGCGCTGGATCGCCTGCTTGGCGATGCGGGTCGACTGCCGGATCTCGGCGACGCGGACCTGGAAGCGGTCGTACGCATCACCGGCCTTACCCAGCGGGACCTCGAAGTCGTACGTCTCGTAGCCCGAGTACGGCTGCTTCTTGCGCAAGTCCCAATCGACGCCGGAACCGCGCAACGTGGGGCCCGTGACACCCCATGCGATCGCGTCCTTCGCGGACAGCGGCGCGACACCCTTGGTGCGCGCGAGCCAGATGGGGTTCTTGGTGAGCAGCGACTCGTACTCGTCGACATGCGCGGGCATCTCGTCCACGAACTTCTCGCAGCGCGCGAGGAAGCCCTCGGGGATGTCCATGGCCAGACCGCCGACGCGGAAGTAGCTCGACGTCATGCGCGCGCCCGACACCATGTCGTAGATGGAGAGCACCTTCTCGCGCTCGCGGAAGCAGTACCAGAACACGGTGAGCGCGCCGATATCGATGGCGTGCGTGCCGAGCCAGACACAGTGCGCGCTGATGCGCGTGAGCTCGGTGAGCAGCACGCGGATCGCCTGCACGCGCTCGGGCACCGTGACGTCCAGCAGCTTCTCGGCCGCCAAGCACAACGCGAGGTTGTTGCTCATGGGCGAGATGTAGTCCATGCGATCCGTCTGCGGGATCGACTGCGTGTACGTCTTGTACTCGGCCTGCTTCTCCATGCCGGTGTGCAGGTAGCCGATGATCGGCTTGCACGCCACGACGTTCTCGCCGTCCAGCTCGAGGGCCACGCGGAGCACCCCGTGCGTCGAGGGGTGCTGCGGCCCCATGTTCAGCGTCATCGTCTCACTGCGCACGGTATCGGACCTTCTTGGGTGCGAGTTTCTTGAGGCTCGGCGACGGAACGGTGCGGCCGGGCGTGTTGTGCGTGAACGCGACTTCCTCGTAACCGAGCGGCGAGTCCTTGCGGAGCGGCCAACCCACCCAATCCTCGGGCAGCAGGATGCGGGTCATGTCCGGATGCCCCGTGAACGTGATGCCGTAGAAGTCGTACGTCTCACGCTCGTGCCAGTTGGCCGTGGGCCAGACACCGACCACGGTGGGCACCTTGGGCTGCTCCTCGCTGATGAGCACCTTGAGCGTGAAGCGCAGATTGTGCGTGAGCGACAGCAGGTTGTAGATGGTCTCGAAGCGCGGCACGCGCGGCATGTAGTCCGCGCCGCCCATCCACGGCAGCATGGCGAACTGCAGCTCGGCGTCGTCGCGCAGGAACGTGCACACGTCGACCAGGTTCTCGGCCGGCACATACAACGTGTGGTCGCGCACCGCCTCGCCCACCTGCCGCTCGAACGCGACGCCCGGGAACTGCTCGCGCAGCTTCTGCTCGACGCGCTCCGTCGTGAGGGCCATCAGACGCCTGCCTTCCGCTTCTTCTTACGCGGGAACGGTCCCAACTCGATCTTCGAGACCAGGATCTTCTCCTGCAGCTTCATGATGCCGTGGATCAGACCTTCGGGCCGCGGCGGGCAGCCGGGCACGTACACGTCGACCGGCACGATCTTGTCGACGCCCTGGAGGATCGCGTAGTTGTTGAACACGCCA
>JAIOPA010000024.1 GCA_021414165.1 Candidatus Eiseniibacteriota bacterium | reverse complement strand
GCGCGAGCCCGTGGGTGTGGTGGGTGCGATCATCCCGTGGAACTTTCCCATGATCATGGTGGGCTGGAAGGCCGCGCCCGCGCTGGCCGCCGGCAACACCATCGTGATCAAGCCCGCCGAGCTCACGCCGCTCACCGCCATCCGCATTGGCGAGCTGGCGCTGGAGGCCGGCATTCCCGCCGGTGTACTCAACATTGTTCCCGGTAAGGGTCGCATCGCCGGCGAGGCGCTGGTGAAGCACCCGGGCGTCGACAAGATCAGCTTTACCGGCTCTACCGAGGTCGGCAAGCACCTCATGCGCACCGCGGCCGATTCCCTTAAGAAGGTCACGCTGGAGCTGGGCGGCAAGTCGCCCAACATCGTGTTCGCCGACGCCGATCTGGATGCCGCCTTGAAGGGCGCGACCATGGGCATCTTCTACGGCAAGGGCGAGGTGTGCGCCGCCGGCTCGCGACTGCTGGTGGAGCAGAGCATCTACGACGACTTCGTGGCCAAGTTGGCCGACCGCGCCAAGAAGATGGTGCCGAGCGACCCCATGGATCCCAAGTCGCGTCTGGGCTCGCTGGTCTCGCCGCAGCAGATGGAGAAGGTGCTGGGCTACGTGGAGAGCGGCGTGAAGGAAGGCGCCAAGCTCGTGGCCGGCGGCTCGCGCGCGCCCATCAACGGCAAGGGCGCCTTTGTGCAGGCCACCGTGCTGGCCGACGTGGACAACCGTATGAAGGTGGCGCAGGAAGAGATCTTTGGCCCCGTGCTGGCCGTGATCCCCTTTGCCGACGTGGACGACGCCATTGCCAAGGCGAACGACGTGCCCTACGGGCTCGCGTCGGGCGTGTGGACCCAGAACGTGAAGAAGGCGCACACCGTGAGCCGGCGGCTGCAGGCCGGCACCGTGTGGGTGAACATGTACAACTTCTATGACCCCGGTATGCCGTTCGGTGGCATGAAGAGCAGTGGCTTTGGTCGCGACCTCGGTGAGGCGTGCCTGAGTGAGTACACGCAGTTGAAGAGCGTCTGGCTGAACCTGGAGTAGTAGACACCCGAGGGGATCCCGGCCATGGGCCGCTTGAGCATCGTCGTGCTGTTCACCCCCGACCTGGCACGGCAGCAGGAATTTTACGAGAAGAGCCTCGGCATTGCTGCCGCGGCTGCGTCGGCGCGTTGGGTGCAGTTCGGCACCAGCGAGGCCGCGTTGGCTTTGCGTGCCGTGCCCGCTGGCACCGCACCGCGCATTGAACTCGGCTTCGACGTGAAGTCGCTGGACGAGCGCCTGGCGCAGCTGGCCACGCGTGGCGTGACGCCGCTGGGCGACATCGAGAGCTCTGCCGACTGTCGTATTGCGCGCGTGGCCGACCCCGATGGCAACATCGTGCAGTTGGTCGAGCGCAAGAGCGCCGTGTCGCAAGGCCACTGGCCCAAGCTGTCGCACGCCATCGTGAACGCCAAGGCGTTCGAGGAGTGCGCGCACTTCTATCACGACGCGCTCGGCCTGCGCATTGAAGAAGAGCGCGAGCACTGGTACGAGTTCGACACCGGCGAGGCGCGGCTGACGCTGCA
>JAIOPA010000165.1 GCA_021414165.1 Candidatus Eiseniibacteriota bacterium | reverse complement strand
GGTGAGCGCGGCGCTGCGGCCGCTCGACGTGGATGACGCCGAGGAGGTCGAGGGCTGGCTGTCGGGCGAGGTGCGCGACAAGCGTGGCGGCGGACTGGGCGTGGTCACGGGCCTGCCGCGATCGCTGTTCGATGCGGCGCGCAATTTCGCGGGCTTCGGCGACGAACGCACGCGGTTGATCAGCGACGAGTTCGTGCTGTCGCGACTACCCTCACCGTCGCGCTAGCGGTTCAGCGCACCACCGTGACGCGCGTCGCGCCACCCTGGGCATCACGCGCGCGGGCGAACAGCACACCGCTCGCGACCGGCGTACCGGCCGCCGTGGTGCCGTTCCAGTTCCAGATGATCGCGTTCTCGCCCACGGTGGGCTCCACGCTCGCCACCCGGCGGCCCTGCGCGTCGAACACATCGAGCACCGCGGCACGCTGGCCGATGCGCGAGAACGTGACCGCGCCATGGCCGAGCGGCGCCGCGACGAGGCTGGTGTTGATGTGCGCGGCGGCGTTGGCGGCGACCGTCTGCATGAACTGGTCGAGGCCCGCGACCTGCGTGGGATAAGCGAGGTCGGCGTTCTCGATGGTGCCGTTCTGCGTGGCCGCCGCGCCACCGAACAGCGCGCGGAAGTCCTCGGCCCAGATCTCGTGCGGGCGATCGGCGTGCGGCGAGCCGGCCTGGTGCGCGCTGGCATCGAGGCCACGCAGGCCCATGTAAGTGTCCCAGGCCTGCGCGTCGGTGTCCGGCATGATCGCGTACTGGATCACGTGGCCGAGCTCGTGCACGAACTCCGAGTGCTGGTGCTCGCGCGACAGCTTGCGCACACCGGGCGAAAGGAGGATGAGGCCAGGGCCGGCGGCCGACTCGAGGCTGGCGCGGCGCGGGTACGGCAGGATGAAGACCTCGGCCGAGATGCCGCGCAGCGGGAAGTTGACGGCCGCGAGCGCGGCCTCGACCTCGGCGGTCTCGTAGGGGTGGAACGCACCGTCGCCGGGGTTGCTGATGGCCGCATCGGTGGTGCTGGTGACCAGCTCCCAGCGCGAACCGCCGGGGAGCACCAGGACCAGCTGACCGTTCTCGGTGCGGCAGAAGTCGCGGAGCGTCTCGGCCGCATCGTGGACCACGACACCGGCCACGCGAGCACGGCTCGTGGAGCGCAGCTCGCTCGCCTTCGCCGGAGCGAAGACCAGAGCGAGCGCGAGCGCCGCGAGGCCGGTGCGGGTGTAGGTGCGGAGGTCCATGCCTATACACTAAGGCGACGTTCGTGCCACGGCCAGAGCGGGTTTCGCAAGCTGCAATGAACTCGTTAGCGCTTGCGATACATTGACTTACGGGCTCTCTCCGAACCCGGACCAGGGCCCTGGAGCCCCGCGCGGACGGATCGGCGGGGCAACACCCCCAAACGCCGAGCGGCCGTGGGTGGTCTTCCCCACGGCCGCTCGGTGAACGGTGCTGCGGATCGGGCGCGCTAGGCGACCGGGGCGGCGGGCGGTGCCGGCGGCACCGGCCCCATGACGTCCTTGGGGAACGACCCGGCGCGCGACAGCATGAACGCCCCCGTGCCGATGGCGGCCAGGCCCATGGACAGCAGACCCGCCACGAGCAGGAAGAACAGCGCCACCGAGCGCACGAACCCCTCGGTCTGCCACAGGATCGCGCTGAAGCCGAAGATGGACGTGACCAGCAGCGAGCCCGAGACGAGCGGCGCGGTGAAGCCACCCTCACCCAACCGGCGGCGCGTGAGCTTGCAGCCGAGCACGTTCATGGCCGCGATCTGGCCCATGTACACGACACCGATGTACAGGAATGGCAGGAAGATCGCGATCGGGATGCCCACGACCGTGACCAACAGCAGCACCATGGCCACGAGCAGCATGGGACCCGACAGGATGCCCAGCGCGAGCGAGGCCGCCGTGCGGCGCGATGACGTGACCGCGATGCGCGCGAGGCGCACCGGGAACAGCGCGGCGCCGATCCAGCCGAAGAACAGCGACACGAGCCAGCCGAGCATGATGGTGGCGAGCACGACCGGCAGCCACGGCAGGCCGAGCGTGAGCGGCAGGAAGCCGACCTGCACGGCCTGACCATTCACCTTGGAGCCGGGCGCTTCGAGCAGTCCACCACCCACCGCCACGGCATCGCCATGCACGATCGCGCTGGGCTTCAGGTTCACCGTGCCGAACACGGCCACCGTGGAGCCCGTGACCTCGCCCTCGACCGTGACCGAGCCGAACACCGCGACCACGTCGCCATCGACCTGCTCGCCCGCCGGGACCGAGGCATCGGAGAACAGCTTCACGATGCCGTTGCCGCTCGCGTGCACCGAGATGCCGGGGAGACTGGCATCGGTGCCGTGCTCCACGACCGTGAGCGTTTCACCCGAGGCCGAGTCTCGCGTGACCGTGATGCCATGGCGGTCGATCTGGATGCGCTGCGACTCGCTACTGCCATCGCTCTGGACCGTGATGGTGCCCTTGGCCGCGCTCGCCGTGAGTGGCGAGAGGAGCAGCACGACCGCGGCACACGCGGCGAAGAACCTAGAGACCGAGAAGACCGACATGCGGGAGCTCCGAGCTCGCGCGCCGCTCACGCGGGCGCATCCACCACAGGAGGGCC
>JAIOPA010000090.1 GCA_021414165.1 Candidatus Eiseniibacteriota bacterium | reverse complement strand
AATGAGTCGAGCGTGGCGAACGTGGCGCCACCCGAGGCGCCCGCGCCCGCGGCCTGCATGCGGCCCGTGGTCTGGATGCCCTGCTCCGCCGCCCATGCGCTGTCGAGCACCGTGACGCTGGCGCCCGTGTCGAACAGGAAGTGATCCGGCGCGCCGCCATTCACGCGGGCCTTGAGCCACACATGACGCGCGCGATACTCGAACGGCAACCGCGCGACGCCCTTGCTGCCCAACCACTGCACGGCATCGCCCGCGGCATCGCTCTTGGGTGGCGTGAAAGGCAGACCGGCCATGCTCACGTTCGCGAGCACGGTGTCGGCCACCGTTCGCAGCTTGTTCGCCGGCATGCTGGCCACGACCGTCTCGCTGATCATGCCGCGCACGCGGCCCGCGCGCTTCTCGTGACCGCTGAGCGTGGTGGTGACCTCGCGCTGGTCATCGCGCGTGATCGTGCGAACCACCAGACCATCGGAGTCGCGGAACCACAGCCGGCGCGGCTTGGCGGGCGCGCCCTTGCCCGTGAGGTCGGGAGCGCTCACCTCGAGCACGGTGTAGCTGGCGGTCGCGTCCTTCTCGTGCGCCGCCAGCGCGACGTTGCCACCGCCCTCGCCCGGCTCGGCCCAGCGCTCGAGCTCGAACCACGTGCTCTCGAGCGCGTCGGCGAGGTCGTGATCAGCGAGCGGACGGATCACGCCGGTGGTGGGATCGGTGCGCCACGCGGTGGTGCCGTCACTGCCCTCTTCCAGTTTGAACGGTCCCAGCTCGGTGCGCGCGTAACGCCGTCCCGGCCGTGCGGCCCACGAGGCGAACGTGCCCTCGAAGCCGAACGCGAAGACCTTGGCGTGCACGTAGCTCGTGCTCTCGGCCGCGAACGCTGCGGCGCCGCCCGACGCCTCGAGATAGCGCTGCACGACCGCGCGTGCCTCGGGCGTGATCGCGGCGTGCGAGACGGCGGGCAGCAACAGCGCGAACGTGGCACAGCACGCGGCGAGACAGCGGCGCATCGGGAGCCTCCGGGGATCACGCTCGGTCGGGAGGCCCGCAGCATAGGGCAGCGCAGCGGCGGCGCGAAAACGAAACGGCCCCGGCGCGGGAAGCACCGGGGCCGAACGTCGTGCAGCAGGTCACCGCGGCTTGAAGCTCCAGCCGGCGAGCGCCTTGAAGTCGGGCGAATCGGCAAAGCCCAGCTTGATCTCGGCGAAGAAGCGGCTGTGGCCCTTGGTGGCCACGTCCGCACCGGCGATGAAGTGGCCGCCGGCCTCGGTGTCCGAGTCGTTGTTGCCGATGCCGTTGTCGAACGAGAAGAAGTGGATACCCACGCCACCGCCCACGTACGGCTGCCACGTGGTGTTGGTGTCGATGCGGTAGTGGAAGTCACCGTTCAGCGAGACGAGCGTGGTGTTGTCACCGAAGCCC
>JAIOPA010000089.1 GCA_021414165.1 Candidatus Eiseniibacteriota bacterium | reverse complement strand
CCTGTGCATCGAGCCCTACGAGATGCCATGGCTCGAGCAGACCGGCGTCACGGTGGTGCGAGAGCGCGTCGAGGCCGTGGGGCTGGAGCCGTTCCTGGCGCTCGAGGCCGGCGACCTCCTGTTCATCGACTCCTCGCACATGGTGCGGCCGCAGGGTGACGTGCTGCGCGAGTTCCTGGAGATCCTGCCGCAGCTCAAACCGGGCGTGGTGGTGCACGTGCACGACATCTACACGCCGCGCGACTACCCCGAGACGCGGCTGCGCGAAGAAGTGCGGTTCTGGAACGAGCAGTACCTGCTCGAGGCGCTGTTGTCGGGCGGTTCGAACCTGCGCGTGGTCGCGGCGCTCAACTTCTTGAAGCACGACCACCCTGGCGTGCTCGAGCGCTGCTGCCCGGTGCTGGCCGCGCACCCCGAGGCCGAACCCGGCTCGTTCTGGATGGTCGTGAAGTAACACCCTCGCTGCGGCGGCGCCGGGACGCGCCGCTGCCGCGCGCGTCGCGCCCGCGGTGCCTGCCCCGCCGCGTTGGGCTATCCTGCAGGGTCTCGCCGACACTGGCCGGAACCGGCCACCTCCGGCTGACCGACCCCGCAAGGAGCCCCTGTGCGTTCCGATCTCGATGCGATCATGCAGCAGCGTGGCATCGCCGGACTCGTCGTGCTGGCGCATGACCGCTACGACCCGGCGTTCTATTACACGACCGGCCAGAAGATCCACCATGGCTTCTACGTGCGCACCGCCGATGGCCGCGCGCACCTGGTGCACGACCCCATGGAGCGCGATCAAGCCGCACTCGTGGGCTGCGGCACGTCGTCGTATGCGCAGCGCGGCTTCCTGCAGAAGGTGAAGTCGGCCGACTCGCAGGCGCGCGCGCTGGCCGAGTTGGTGGTCGAGGTCGCTGGCGAGATGGGGCTGTCGGGCCGCATCGCGTTCGCTGGCGATGTGCCGCTGGGTTTTGGTTGGACGATGCTCGATCACGTGCGCGAACTGGCGCCCGGCATCACCATCGATGCCACGCAGCCGAGCGTGATCGGTCAGGCGAGCCAGACCAAGACCGAGGACGAACTCGACAAGATCCGCCACTGTTCGCGCGGCGCGGTCGAGGCCATGCGGCGCGTGCGCGATGAACTCGGGAATCTGCGCCCCAAGGGCGACTCGTTCGTGACCGCGAATGGCGATCTGGCCACGCTGGGGCATCTGCGCAAGGTATTGCACCGCACGTTCGCCGAGTTCGCACTGGCCGAGGACGGCGAGAGCATCGTGGCGCAGGGCCGTGATGCCGGCGTGCCGCACAACCGCGGCAACGACCCCGACCCGATCCGCGCCGGCCAGCCGATCCTGATCGACATCTTCCCCGGCGAGATGGGCGGTGGCTACCACACCGACATGACGCGCACGTTCTGCCTGGGCCCTGCACCCGAGCCGTTGAAGCGTGTGTACGCCGATTGCCGCGCGGCGTTCGATGCCGCGATGCGCGACATGAAGGGCGGCACGCGCTGCCGCGATTACCAGGAACTCGTGTGCGACGTCTTCGAGAAGCAGGGCCACCCGACCGTGCGCACGAATCAGGGCACCGAGGAAGGCTACGTGCACTCGCTCGGCCATGGCGTCGGCCTGGCGGTACACGAAGGACCGCGT
>JAIOPA010000088.1 GCA_021414165.1 Candidatus Eiseniibacteriota bacterium | reverse complement strand
GATGATCAGGAAGTCGATCACAGTACCCAGGAACGTACCGAGCTTGATCGCGTTCACGACCTCGCCAGCGTCGCTGCGCTTGAGCACCAACTCGGCGTTCCGCCAGGAGCCGCCGGGGATCACCATGGACACGAGCGGCATGAGCACATCGCTCGTGAGAGAACCGACGACCTTGCCGATAGCACCGCCGATGATGACGCCCAATGCGAGCGACATGGCGTTGAGGCCCTCGAGCATGGCCATGACTTTCTTCAGCATTCGAAGCACTCGGTGCCCTGCACGCGGACGCGGCCGAACTGCTTGCCGAGCGAGAAGAAGGCCCGGGTCTCGACGCGCGTGCCCCAAGTGAACACCGCGGAGCGGCTGTCGTCCACCACGGTCACGCGGTTCCGCATGAGGCCGAGGCGTGAGGGCCAGTCGCGGTGAATGGGGAACGTGATGTCGATCATGGGCATGCGGTCGATCACCGACAGGGCGCCGTTGCCCAGCGGAGGGCGGTAGAGCTGCGTGCGCTCCTGGTAGAAGCCGCGCGCGGTCAGCCGCACGTTCGGCGCGAGCTGGCGCGCCACCGCCAACTCGACGCGCCAGCGGCGCGCGAACCGGTGATGATCCCCGGTGCGCTGTTCCCAGTCCTCGAACCGTGAGGCCTGCACCATCTGCGCGCGGATGGCACCGTTCCAGGCGCCGAGCGTCTGCGAGATCTGGGCATCGCCCTTGTTGCCCCACAGCCGCTCCGTGCGGCGCAGTGCGGGGTCCCGGGTGTCGAAGCGCTTGCGCGACGAGGTGAGCCAGCGCACACCCACGTCGGCGTGCGGGCCGCGGCCGCGCCAGATCACGCGCAGCGCGGGCTCGAACGGATGCTTCTCGTAGGGCTCCGAGTCATCGCCCACGCGCGTCTGGCGCAGTGCCCAGAGCTTGTTGAACAGATCCTCGAAGCCCATCTCGGCCTTCAGCTGGAACGGCGTGGCCGCGGTGCCGGCGTCGTACAGCACGCCCACGTCCTGACGGCTCTTGTCGAACAGCGGCCGGAACCGCAGGCCCCACAGGCCGGTGTTGGCGATGGGGAACCGCAGGTCGAAGCTGGTCCAACCGTAGGTGGCCTCGTCGTCGGAGACCTCGCGGATGCCGAGGTCCATGTACGCGGTGTCGCCCATGGGGACCTTGAGTTTGAGCTCGTGGTCCAGATACCACTGCCCCGAGGTGAAGCAGCCCTGCAAGCTGCGGAACGCACGCGGTGCGGTGTGCCAGTCGTCGAGCCAGTCCTCGGGTGAGGCCACGAGCACGTGATCGAGCAGGTTCTCGTCGTCCTCTTCCTGCCGGCCGATGTCGAGGGTCTCGAACTCCTCGTAGCTCGCGTGCGCGCGTGGCGCGCGGGTCACGAGCAGCGCCAACACGAGCAGTGCGGCGGCCCAGGGCCGCAGGCGCGACATCACGTGGTGTACGAGGCGGCGCGCTCGACGAAGGCGCGCGCACGCTGCGTGATCTCGTCGAACCGCCCGGCCAACGCGAGCGCGGGGTCGGCCATGGCGCCGCCGATGCCGCAGGCGATGCAGCCCACGGTGTAGAACGGCACGATGTTGTCGAGGTGCGTGCCGCCCGCGGCCAGCATGGGCACGCGCGGCAACGGGTCGCGGATGATCTTGATGTAGTCGGGCCCACCCGCCACGCCGACCGGGTACACCTTCACGAGGTGCGCGCCCATGGCCATCGCGTGCAGGATCTCGTTGGTCGTGTAAGCACCCGGGCAATAGAACGTGCCGGACTCGCGCGCCACGCCTGCCACCGCGTCGCTGATATTGGGCGCGATCAGGAACTCCGCACCGGCGGCCACCGCGGCCTCGCCCTCGGCGCGCGTGAGCACGGTGCCCGCGCCCACGACCACGCCCGGATGCGACTCGCTCACCAGTTGCTTCATGACGCTGGGTGCGTCGGGCACGCTGTAGGTGATCTCGACCAGCTTCACGCCACCGTTGATGACGGCGCGCGCGGCACCCAGTGCGGCCTCGGGTGTGGCGGCGCGGATCACCGACACCAAGCGGCTCGTGCGGGCGATCTCGAAGACCTGTGCGGGGGTGTGCGCCATGCCGCGACTCTACGCGGCGGCCCCGCCCCGCGCCAGCGGCGCGCGCCTGCGAAGCGTGGCATCATGCGCGCGCGCTTCCAGTGCCCCGTTCCTTGGAGACCTTGTCATGGCGTCATCCCGTCGCGTGCCCGTGTGGGTGTGGCTCGTTGCCACGCCGGTCGTGTTGTGTGGTCTGGCGTTCGCATTGCTCGCGGTGTTGCTGCCGCCCGCGCGCGCCACGCAGTTGGTGCGTGAACAGCTCCAGCAGAGCCTGGCGCGGGACGTGCGCTTCGAGAAGGTGTCGGTGTCGTTGTTCCCGCCGGTGCGTTTGAGCGTGCAGAAGGTGGAACTGGCCGAGCCGGGCGGGTTCGAGCAGGGCGCGGCGTTCGCCTGTGCGGCGGTCGATCTCGATCTCGATGTGCTCGCGCTGTTGTCCAAGAAGGTGAAGGTGCGCCGGTTGGTGATCGCCAAGCCGGTCGTGCATGTGCTGCTGCGCGCCGATGGCACCACGAACTTCGATGGCATCGGGGCCGCGCCCAAGCCGGGCGCGCCGGCCGCACCCGCGCTCGATCTGGATGTGCGCGAGTTCCGTATCACCGATGGCCAGCTGTTACTCGATGACATGGCCGCCGCGCGCCGCGTCGCGTTCGGCCTGGGCACGCGCATGAGCCTCACGGCCGAGCAGAACGGCACGCGCTTCGGCACCAAGGGCGAGACGCAGATCCGTGGGCTCGCGTATGGGCCGCTGTCGGCCGCGCGGTTGTCGGACTTGTCGCAAGGGCTCGCCAAGCTCGAGTGGCGCATCGCGCACGACGGCAAGTTCGACGCCAAGCAGCAGCGGCTCGCGCTGGGTTCGCTGGCGCTCAAGTTCGGCAACACGCAGTTGGCGTTCTCGGGGCTGGTCGACAGCGTGGGTCCGCGCGCGCGTTATGACTTGAAGGCCCGCGGCAGCGATCTCGACCTGGAGCAGCTGTTGAGCTGGGTGAGCATCGCCGATGCACAGGCCGTGAAGGGACTCTCGGGTCACGGCAAGCTGGCGTTCGATCTGGCGCTGCGCGGCAGTGCCGCGCCTGGCGCGATCCCGGTGGTGCAGGGCGTGCTCAGCCTGAACGATGCGGCGTTCCGTTATGCCGGCGCGCCGGCCGACGTGAAGGGGCTGTCGTTCAACGCCAACTTCCGGCCCGACACGTTGCTCGTGCCCGATGTGCGCGCGGTGGTGGCGGGCCAGCCGATCGCGGCGCGCCTGTTGGTGTGGACGTTCGCCGACCCGCACGTGCAGTTCGCGGTGAAGGGCGATCTCGACCTGGCGGCCATTGGCCCCATGGTGGCGCCGCCGGCCACCACGCTGGGCGGTCACGCGCAGGTCGACGTGCAGGGCACGGGCCGCGCCGCCGACCCGGGCACCATGACGCTCGGTGGCAGCGCGCGTCTGCAGAACGTGAGTGTGGCGGGCGCGGGTCTGCCGCAAAGCATCGAGCAGGTGAACGGCCGCATCGACTTCCTGCCCGAGCGCGCGTCGATCCAGCGCCTCACCGCACGCGCGGGCAAGTCGTCGTTCTCCATTGATGCCAGCGTGGGCCGGCCACTCGCGCTCATGGGCGAGCCCGGCAAGGTGGAGCCGGCCGATGTCGAGTTCGCGTTCCGCTCGCAGTACCTGGATCTGGCCGAGATCCTGCCCACCACGCCGGGCGCGCCGTTCCTGCCCAACGCCACGGGCGGTGGGCACGTGAGCATCGACCGGCTCATCCAGGGCAAGCT
>JAIOPA010000069.1 GCA_021414165.1 Candidatus Eiseniibacteriota bacterium | reverse complement strand
GCTCGCCGTGCTCGTGCATGGCCTGGCCGGCATGCCCGGCGACGTTGCCACCCGCATCCAGGCCTCGCTCGCCGCCAGCGAGCGGCCGGTGGCCGCGGGCGCGCCGGTGTTGTTCCACCCGCTGTTCGCGCGGGCGCGCCGCATTGGTGCGCTGTCGCCCGAGCGTGTCACGCAGGTGCGTGCCTCGGCGTCGGTGTCGCGCGTGTTCTCGCCGCTCGCCAACCCCGGCCGCGACGTGCTCGACTTCCTGCTCGCCGATCTGCTGTTGCTGCTCGATGCGTCGTTCGGCCCGGTCGTGCAGGTGCGCGCCGTGGGCCAGCGGCTCTACGGCGCGTGGATCGACGAGTGCCAGGTCGAGGCGAAGTTCGCGAACGGCATGAGCGCCAAGCTCGATGCGTCGTGGAGTGCGCCCGATTACCCGAGCCCGTCCATGGTGCTCGAGTGCTCGGGTCCCGAGGGCCGCGTGATCGTGTCCGATGACGCGCTCGAGATGGAGATGGGCCAGTTGCAGGGCCGCGTGGTGGCCGCTGCCGAGCCCGGCCTGCTGCGCTTCGACAGTGGTGACCATGGCATCGTGGCCGAGGGCTTCCTGCAGCTGCTGGCCGGCGACCCGGTGGCCGCCAGCGCGCTGTCGGTGACGCGCGCCGCGAATGTGGCCCGCGTAGTCGACGCCGTGCGCCGCAGCATCGACGCCGATGGCGAGTTCCGCGAGGTGCAGTCGTGAAGCCCGAACCGCGTCCCGTTCCGCGTCTGGTGCTGGGCGTGTCGTCGCTCGATCAGCCCGTGCGCACCACGCGCGACCGGCAGCTCGAGGTGGCGTCGCGCTTCAAGGAGTCCGAATCGCTGGCCGTTGCACTGGTGAAGGCCGTGCACGTGGGCGCCGACGCGCTCATGGTGCCGCCCACCAACGACGTGCGCGAGGCGCTGGCCGAGCTCGACAAGGATCTGCCGCTGCTCGTGCGCACGCCGCACACGCCCATGGCCGATGACCTGCGCTGGGAGCCGCCGCTCGCGCTGGAGTCGAACGACGAGTGGTCGCCGGCCAAGGCGGGCGCTGCCGCCATGAACCTGCTGCCCATGAGCATGGCCGCCGATCTCGCCTCGCGCGCCTGGCCGCGCATCGAGCGCGAGGTGGCCACGTTCAACGCCAAGTCGATCCACGGCATCGTGATCCCCGCCAGCGTCACCGACCTGGCGCTGGCCGCGAACCAGCCCAAGATCTTCGAGCGCTTGTTGAAGCTGGGCCGCCCGCGCTTCGGGCTGGTCGGCTTCGAGACGCGAAATCTGGGGCATCTGTTGTCGCGCCTGCAGCCGTGGGGCGTGGCGCCGGACTTTGTGCTGGGTGCGGTGAACCCGCGTGGCGTGGGCATGCTGCCGGACCCCGCGCGTGTGCTGGCCGAGTTGGAGGCCAGCAAGGTGCCGGTCATCGCGTGCGAACTGCGCGCCGGTGGCATGGTGCCGATCGAGGAGGGTGCCGCCTATGCGCGCAACAAGGGCGCGTGGGGGCTGTGCGCCGAGCTGGTCGACCTGGACGACGTCCCCAAGGAGCTCAAGCAGCTGCTCGCCA
>JAIOPA010000068.1 GCA_021414165.1 Candidatus Eiseniibacteriota bacterium | reverse complement strand
GGTATCGTTCGGCGTGAACGGCAGCTACGTGGCGTGGTTCACAGGCGAGTCGCCCGCCGATGACTCGTTGCCCGGACGGCCCGCGCCGGGGGTCTATCTGAACGCCTGGCTGCCGCGCGTGGGACCGGTGCACGCCAGACTCGCACTCGATGATGACGTGCGCGAGCCCACGCACCCGCTGCTCGCCACGTTCGGCCCGGCCACGTTGATCGGCGTGCTGGCGCGCACCACCACCAGCCCCGAGCGCCACGTGCTGTCGTTGCGCACGCTGGAGTCGGGCGGCACGCGTTCGCCGTGGCTGCACCTGGGCGACCATGTGGCGAGTGCCGCGCTGGCCACCCACGGCGAGGCGCGCGCCTACGCGCTCTGGACCGAGAAGCGCGAAGAGGGCCCGCGGGTGCGGTTGGTGAAGCTCTCGCGCTAGCGGTAGAGCGTCTTGATCGCCGACCACGTCACGTTGCGCGTAGCCACGGGCAACGAGCCCTGCCAGATCACGGTGCGCTCGGTCGAGGGCAGGGTGAGGATCTCGAAGAACAGGTTGTTGAAGAAGCGCGCTTCCTGGAACGTGATCACGACGGGCGTGCTGCAACCTGCGCAGGTCACCGCGCCGGCAGACTTGATGTGCGAGATGCCGATCTCCGACACCGCGTATTCGGCATCGGCCACAAGGGGCGCCGTGGTCGTGGGGACCGGCGTCGAGAGCACCAGGATCGCACGGTCCGGCGAGGGTGAGGCGAAAGTGTAGCGGATGAACACCGGTGCCGAGGCCATCCCGGTGCACACCACCCGGTCGGGCGACAGGGTATTGCCGGCATCGATCGCGCCATCACGGCACCCGGCCCCACCACGGAGCTGCCACCAGACGGGCAGGGCAACACCCTCCTGCGTGCGGATCTCGAACACCTGCTCGATGGCATTGCCCGTGCCCTGCGGGAAGGTCCGGGCCCCTGCGGGCCGGATGACCGAGGCGACCAGTCGCTCCTGACCACTGGACGCGTTGCAGGCGAACGAGCGGAGCGTGGTGCCGCCATCGCCGCGGCAGGTGTTCCAGGCCAGATTGAGGCCCGTGGGAGCGGCAAGCGCGGTAGCGGCGACCAGCAAGAGTGCCAGACTGGCCAAGAGTGAACGGTGGAACACGACGGGCCTCCAGTGCTCCCCGGTCTGGGGTGGTCACGGACCTGGGCAGTCTGATGAAAGGCCAAGGGGTCAGCAATAGAATTTTCGTATCGAACACCCGGGGGCACCACCCACATGCGCCCCGGTTGCGCCCGTCGCCCGTGCGACCGCGCCTGCCGGGGGGCGATTGCCGGTCCCGGGGTGGGCTTGTACGCTCCACGTTCAATGTCCGGGCCCCTTGGGCCCTGTGGGCCATGACGCCACCCCCGCCCATTCGCAAGCCCGTAAGCGTCCTTCCCGAAAGGCCTTCCGTGTCCGGTAACGCCTCCGATCTCGAAGCGGTCCAGCGGCTCCAGCAGGCCCACCAGAAGATCATGACCGAGCTGCGCAAGGCGATCGTCGGACAGGACGACGTCATCGAGCAGCTGCTCACCGCGCTGTTCTCGGGCGGCCACGTGCTGCTGGTCGGCGTGCCGGGTCTGGCCAAGACGCTGCTCATCTCGAGCCTGGCCAAGGTGCTGGACCTGCGCTTCAACCGCATCCAGTTCACGCCGGATCTCATGCCCAGCGACATCACGGGCACCGACGTGCTCGAGGAGGAACCGGCGAGCGGCCGGCGCGTCATGCGCTTCATCCAGGGCCCGGTGTTCGCGAACATCGTGCTGGCGGACGAGATCAACCGTACGCCGCCCAAGACGCAGGCCGCACTCCTGCAGGCCATGCAGGAGAAGGAAGTCACAGCCGGCGGCCAGACCATGAAGCTCGAGCTGCCGTTCTTCGTGCTCGCCACACAGAACCCGATCGAGCTCGAGGGCACGTATCCGCTACCCGAGGCCCAGCTCGACCGCTTCATGTTCAACGTGCAGGTGGGCTACCCGTCGCAGGACGAGGAAGAGCGCATCGTGGCTTCGACCACATCGTCGTACACGCCGGCCATCGACAAGGTGCTCGACGCCAGGACCATCATGGAGCTGCAGGCGCTCATCCGCCGCGTGCCGGTCACCGAGCACGTGGTGCGTTACGCCGTGCGGTTGGCGCGCGCCACGCGCGGTGGCGACGGCGCGCCGGAGTTCGTGAAGCAGTGGGTCAGCTGGGGCGCGGG
>JAIOPA010000067.1 GCA_021414165.1 Candidatus Eiseniibacteriota bacterium | reverse complement strand
GCGTTCACGAGCCCTACGGTGGTGAGCCGCACATGGCGGCCACGCAGCCCGGCCGCCTGCACCAGCTCGGGCAACGTGCCGGCGGCAACGGTGCGGCCGTGATCCACCACCACGATGCGCTCACAACGCGCCTCGGCCTCTCCCAGATAGTGCGTCGACAACAGCAGCGAAGCGCCCGCGGCACGCAACGCGGCCAGCATGTCGTGGATCTTCTCGCGGCTCTGCGGGTCCACGGCCACGGTGGGCTCGTCGAGCAGCACCAGGCGCGGCTCGTGCAGCACGCCGCACGCCAGGTTCAGCCGCCGCTTCATGCCGCCCGAGAACTGGCCCACGCGGGTGCGTGCGCGGTCGGCGAGCCCGGTCCACTCCAACGCCCACGCGCAGCGTTCGCGCAGCCGCTTGCCGTCCAACCCCAACAGCCGGCCAAAGGTCTCCAGGTTCTCGCGCGCGGTGAGCAGCGGGTAGAGCGCGTTCTCCTGCGGCACCACGCCCAGGTCGCGGCGCGGCCGGCCCGGCAGCAGAGGCTCGCCGAACAGCGTGATGGTGCCGGCGTCCAGCTTGAGCCGGCCGGCGATGGCGCGGATCAGCGTGGTCTTGCCGGCACCGTTCGGCCCCAGCAATCCCAGCAACTCACCCTCGACGAGCGACAGCGACATGCCGTCCAGCGCCACGGTGGGGCCGAAGCGTTTGCGGGCATCGCGGATCTCGAGTGCAGCGTGCGGTGTGGCCATGTGCGGACCTCCGTGCGCGGGCCGGAAGCGGCCCCGCGTCCCGCACATCTTCATTCCGCAACGACTTGGCGCGCAGGGACTGCCGCCCGGCGGTCGAACCGGCCCGACGAATGGTGTCGGAACGCCGATGAATGGCGACCACTCGCGGTACGAATTACCGCCCAGATGGCTTGTCGTGCGCGCCCGGCGCGCCTACCTTGCACAGCGACCGCCCGGCCGCGATGGATCCGGGCGAGACATCAACGCAAGGATCCACAGGAGGTGGTTCGATGCGCAATCGTATGATCTTCGCCGCGCTGGCCTTGGCCGCGCTGGTCGTTCCCGCACGGACGCGGGCCGCCAGCGACCTGCCCTGGTCGATCTCGGCGCTCGGTGGTTACGCCCGTTATTCCGACCGCTGGTTCTTCCCCACCGACTCGCTCGCCGACGCTCCCGTGTTCGGCGCGCGGCTCGGCCGCCACTTCGGCAACATCTGGACGCTCGAGGCTGCGGGCAGCTACGGCAAGACGCATGGCGTCCAGCGCAATGGCAGCGATGGCGAAGACGTGACGGTCATGAACGGCTCGCTGTCGCTCATGGCGCAGCTCACGCCCCCGAACCAGTTCGGCTCGCTGTATCTGCTCGGTGGTATGGGCTACACGAGCTACAACGCCGACGTGACCGACAACGAGTATCACTATGGTGTGCTCGAGGGCGCGCTGGGTTGGACCAAGTCGATGAATGACCATTGGTCGCTGCGGCTCGAGGCGCGCAACCTGCTGAACCTGCCCGAGAAGAACTACGGCACGGCGAACAAGGCCGACCAGCAGTTCTGGGGCGGCCTGTCGTATGACTTCGGCGGCAAGCCCAAGGACTCCGACGG
>JAIOPA010000082.1 GCA_021414165.1 Candidatus Eiseniibacteriota bacterium | reverse complement strand
GCGGTCTTGGCGCGACCGCGAGCGATGATGATCACGCCGACCATGGCCACGAGCAGCAGGATGGACGTGATCTCGAACGGGAACAGGTACCGCGAGTAGAGCTGCTTGCCGATCGCGACCACGTTGCCGTGCTCGGCATCGGCCAGGTTCTCGTACGCCGGCCCCAGCGACCAGCCGCGGCGCAGCAACGTCGCGCCCGTGAGCACCAGCGCCGCACCCGTGAACCAACCGATGCCGCGGCGCACGGCCGTCTGTAGGCCGGTCTCCACGTCATGCTGCAGGTTCAGGTACATGATCACGAACAGGAACAGCACCATGATGGCGCCGGCATAGACCACGATCTGCACCATGCCCAGGAACTCGGCATGCAGCAGCAGGTAGATGCCCGCGAGCGAGCTGAACGCCAGCACGAGGAACAACGCGCTCGTGACCGGGTTCTTGTGCAGCACGACCATGAGCGAGGTCACCACGAGCAACGCGGCGAACCCGAAGAACAGCGGCATCATTTAGTGGGGCCCCTTCCCGTAGAGCCACAGCGCAGCGATCAGGACGTTCACGATCGAGGCCGGCAGCAGCACCTTCCAACCGAAGCCCATGAGCTGGTCGTAACGCAGCCGCGGGAACGTCCAGCGCACCCAGATGAAGCCGAACAGGCACGCGGCCAGTTTGAGCAGGTACCAGACCAACCACATGACCGGCAGCTTGTCCGTGAACGGGCCGTGCCAGCCACCGAAGAACAGCGTGATCGCGATCGAGCAGATCACGATCATGTTCATGTACTCGCCGAGGAAGAACAGCGCCCACTTCATGGACGAGTACTCGGTGTGGAAGCCGGCCACCAGCTCGCCCTCGGCCTCTGGCAGGTCGAACGGCGCGCGGTTCGTCTCGGCGAACGCGGTGATCAGGAAGATCACGAACGGCAGGAACAGATAGGCCTGGAAGATGCCCCAGTTCGGCAGCGAGATGAACTGCAGGCCGAACGGGTGGAACCAACCCGCCTGGGTGTCGACGATCTTCACGAGCGACAGCGAGCCCGCCATGAGGATGACCGGGATCGTCGAGAGGCCCATGGCCAACTCGTACGAGATCATCTGGGCCGAGCTGCGCAGGCCGCCGAGCAGCGCGTACTTGTTGTTCGACGACCAGCCGGCGAGCGTGATGCCGTACACGCCCAGGCTCGACATGGCCATGAACAGCAGCAGGCCCACGTTGATGTCGGTCACCACGAACATCGGCGAGGGGCCCATGGGGATCACGGCGAACGTCACGATCGCCGGGAACACCGCGAGCATCGGCGCGATGTGGAAGATGACCTTGTTCGCGTTCGCCGGGATGAACTCCTCCTTCATGAGGAGCTTGAGCACGTCGGCGATGGGCTGCAGCAGACCGAACGGGCCGACACGGTTCGGGCCCGTACGGGCCTGGATGTGTCCGCAGATCTTACGTTCGGCGTAGATGAGGTACGACACGACACCGAGCATCACCTGAAGGATGATCAGCACCTTCACGAGTGCCCAGGTCAGCGTCTGGACAGCGGGGATCTCCCACAACGCGGCCATCCTGGCGATGCCTCCCTATGCCCCGACCGTGGCGGCACTGGCGGACTTGCGCGCAGAGACGCGCAGCCCGCCGCCACTCGGCACACCCAGGCGGTTGAGTTCCGCTCCCGCAGCCGGCACGAACACCGCGCCTGCGGGCACCGAATCGTCGATCTCGACAGCGAACACGGCCGGACCGGCCGGGCCCGTGAGTTCCACACGGTCGCCCGCGACCAACCCGAGGCGCGAGGCCTCGGCCGGCGCGAGCCGCGCACGCACGCCACCCGCGAGCTTCGCGAGCGTGGCGGAGCGCGACGACAGGCTGCCGTCGGCGAACAACGTGCCGCCGGACAGGAGCGCGAGCCCCTCGCCCGCCAGCGGAGCCGCCTCGACCGCCTTGATGCTGGCCGCGATCGGCGTGCCCGTGAGCAATGCACCATCCGGCAGGAGCGTCGCGTACGACAGCCCGGCAAAGCCCGGCACCGTGCGCGCGATCTCGCGGAACACATCCTCGGACGTGCGATAGCGCCAGTCCGCACCGAGCGCCTGCGCGACCGACTGGAACACGTCCCAGTCCGCGCGCGCGCCCTTGCGCGGCGACAGCGCGCGATTCGACTTCTGCAGCCGGCGCTCGCTGTTCACCACGCTGCCTTCCTTCTCGGCGAACGCGGCGACCGGGAACACGACGTGGGCCCGGGCAGCGGTGCGCGTGAGGAACAGCTCGTTCACGATGACCAGCTCGCACTTCTCGAACGCCTTCTCGACGAGTGCGCGATCCGGCGCGCTCGCGATCAGGTCATCCGACACGATCCACAGCGCACGCACCTTGCCCTCGGCAGCCGCGGCAATGGCCTCGCGCGCCGACAGGCCGCGCTTGGGCGCATTCGCGTGACCGGGCAGCGTGTCGTGCGACAGCCCAATCTCGAGCGCACCCGCGCTGTCGTGATGCGGCCCGAATGCCATGACGCTCGACTGCTCGGCCGTGATCGCGCCGAGCGCCCACGCCAGATTCTCGATGGCCTGCACGAGCGCCGGCGCCTGCGCGTGCTCGAGCACGCCGCGCCCGAACAGCAGCGCCTTCGCCCCCGCCTCGCGCATGCGCTTGGCGGCAGCCGCCACCGCAGCCGCGCTCACACCCGTCTCGTTCTGGACCTTGTCGCCGGTCCACGACGCGAGCGAGCCCTGCAGCGCACCCAGCGCGCTCGACACCTCGGCCGGCACGGCTTCCGGCATGCCCAGATCGAGGGCTGCCCGGGTGAGCGCGAGCGTGAGCGCCAGTTCGGCGCCCGGCTTCACGGCCAGGTGATCACCCTTGAACTTGGGACGCGCCAGCTTCACGCGGCGCGCATGCGCCACCGTGACGTGCAGACCGCGCTGGCGGAAGCCACGCACGATCGCCGCCTGCGCCAACGGCGCCTCGCCCTGCAGATCCTCGAACAGCACGAGCACTTCCTTGGCCTCGTACAGGCCCTGGAACGTGAGGCCGGGCCGGCCGCCACCCGTGGCGCGCAGCACCGCGCTCCCGGAGACCGCAGCCGCCACACGCGTGCGGGCATCGACGTTCGTCGAGCCGAGCACATGGCGCGCGAGCTTCTGGAACAGGAACTGCTCTTCGACGTTCAGCTTCTCGCCACCCACGAACGCGATGCTGTCCGGGCCGTGCGTCGCCGCGATGTCGCGCAGACGAGCGGCGGCATAGGTGACCGCCTCCTCCTGCGTCGACGGCTGCAGCGCTGCGCCGGTGCGGACGAGCGGCGCCGTGAGGCGGTCCGCCGCGTTCACGAAGTCATGGCCGAAGCGGCCACGCACGCACAGGTACTCCTGGTTCACGCCGCGGAACTCGGTGCCGCGCGCACGCAGGATCTCCATGCCGCGCACGCCGAGACGCACGGAGCAACCGTTCGGGCACCACTCGCAGATGGTGATGTGCTGGCGCAGGTCCCACGGACGCGCCTTGAAGCGGTACGGCAGCGCGGTGAGTGCACCGACCGGGCAGACCTCGACGCAGTTACCGCACTGCTCGCAGGCCAGCGGCTGGCGGTCGAACGACGAGATCTCGGTGTGCACGCCACGCTGATGCGCGGTGAGCGCGTTCTCACCCATCACTTCATCGCAGTAGCGCACGCAGCGCATGCACACGATGCAGCGATTGGCTTCCTTCTTCACGATCGGGCCCAGGTCCTCGCTGTCGAACGTGCGCTTGGCCTCGTCCATACGCGAGTGGTCGTGGCCGAATGCGAACGCGAGGTCCTGCAGCTGGCACTCGCCACCCTCGTCGCACACCGGGCAATCGAGCGGGTGATTGACGAGCAGGAACTCCATGACGCCCTTGCGCGCCTTGGTGGCCACGTTGGACGCGGTGCGCACATGCATGCCGTCGGCGACCGTCGTGGTGCAACCGGTCTGCACCTTGGGCATCCACGCGATCTCGGGCGTGCCATCGGCGGCCATGACGGGCTGCCGGTTGGCGTCGAGCTTCGGCATTCCCACCTCGACGACGCAGATACGGCACGCGCCGAGCGGCGGCAGCTTGGAATGCGAACAGAAGATCGGGACGTGCACCTCGGCGGCGCGCGAAGCGTCCGTGACGAGCGTGCCGGCGGGCACCTCGACGGTACGGCCGTCGATCGTGACCTTGACGAGCTTGCTCACGCGCGCACCCCCGCGACTTCCTCGCGACGGCGATTGACGAGGCAGGTCTTGTGCTTCACGTGGTGTTCGAACTCGGCACGGAAGTGCTTGAGCGCGCCCTGCACGGGCATCGCCGCGGCATCGCCGAGTGCACAGAAGCTCTTGCCGAGGATGTTGTCGGCGACGTCGGCGAGCAGGTCGATATCGGCGTCACGGCCGGTGCCGTTCTCGAGCCGCTCGAGCACCTCGCTCATCCAGTACGTGCCCTCACGGCACGGCGTGCACTTGCCGCACGACTCGTGCTGGTAGAAGCGCGTCACATTCCAGAGCGCATCGACGATGCAGGTCTTGTCATCGATCACGATGACACCCCCCGAACCGAGGAACGTGCCCTTGGCATTCATGCTCTCGTAGTCGAGCGGCGTGTCCAGATCGGCCGCCGGCAGCATGGGCACCGACGAACCACCGGGGATGATGGCCTTGAGCTTCAGGCCGTCACGCATACCGCCGCACTCGTTCTCGATGAGCGACTTCATGGAGTAGCCGAGCGGCACCTCGTAGTTGCCGGGGCGCTTGACCGGCCCCGACACGCTGAACACCTTCGTGCCCGGGCTCTTCTCGTTGCCCCACTGGCGGTACCAGGCGCCACCGTTCTTGACGATGTGCGGCACGGCCATGAGCGTCTCGACGTTGTTGACCACGGTCGGCGAGGCGTACAGACCCTCGACGGCCGGGAACGGCGGCTTCAACCGCGGCTGGCCGCGGTAGCCCTCGAGCGACGACAGCAGCGCCGTCTCCTCGCCACAGATGTAGGCGCCGGCGCCCAGATGCGTGTACAGCTGGAACGCGTAGCCCGAGCCCATGACGTTGTCACCCAGGATACCGGCCGCGCGCGCTTCGGCGATGGCCTTGTCGAGGATGCGCTGCACGTACTCGAACTCGCCGCGCAGATAGATGTAGCCCTGGTGCGAACCGATCGCGAACCCAGCGAGGATCATGCCCTCGATGAGCAGGTGCGGGTTCAGCTCCATGAGCTCGCGGTCCTTGAACGTACCCGGCTCGGACTCGTCGGCGTTGCAGACGATGTAGCGCGCCTTGGGCGACTGCTTCGGCACGAAGCTCCACTTGAGCCCCGTGGGGAAGCCTGCGCCACCGCGGCCGCGCAGGCCCGAGGCCTTCACGATCTCGATGACCTCGTCGGGCGTCTTCTTGCCGACGGAGCTGGCCACGGCTTCGTAGCCACCCTGCTTCTTGTACACGTCGAGCCCCGTGAGGCCGGGCGTGTCGATGTCCTTGAACAACAGCGGGCCGCGGCTCACTTGAGCTTCTCCAGGAGGGCGTCCACCTTCGCTTCGTCGAGGTTCTCGTGATAGTCGAAACCGACCTGCATGCACGGGCCCTTACCGCACGCGGCCAGGCACTCGACCTTGCGCAGCGTGTAACGGCCGTCCTTCGTGGTCTCGCCATGGCTCACGCCGAGCTTCTTCTGCAGGTGCTTGTACAAGCGGTCCGCGCCCATGAGCGAGCACGACAGCGTCATGCACAGCTGCAGATGATGCCGGCCGACCGGCACCAGATTGAACATGGTGTAGAACGTCGCGACGCCGAACACCTCGGACTCCGGCAGTCCGACGCTGCCCGCGACCAGACGCATGGCGGCCGGCGACAGCCAGCCCCATTCGCGCTGCGCGATCCACAGCACCGGCAGCACGGCCGAGCGCTTCACGGGATAGCGCGACAATGCGTCGGCCACTTCGGCCTTCGCCTTCTCCGACCACTCGAGCGTCGCCGGTCCGTCGACCGGCATGACAGTGCCGTGGCTCATCGATCGATCTCCCCGAGCACGATATCGATGCTGCCGATCGCGGCGATCACGTCCGCGACCAGCTTGCCTTCGACCATGACCGGCAGGGCCTGCAGGTTGATGAACGAGGGCGAGCGGATCTTCATGCGCCAGGGCCGCGACGAACCGTCGCTGACAAGATAGAAGCCCAGCTCTCCCTTCGGCGCCTCGACCGCCTGGTAGGCCTCACCCACCGGCGGGAAGAATCCGTGCGCCACGATCTTGAAGTGATGGATCAGCGCCTCCATGGACGTCTTGACCTCTTCCTTCGGAGGCAACACGTACTTGAAGTCGCGCAGGCGGTACTCGCCCTTCTCACCCATCTGCTTGATGCGCTGGATCGCCTGCTTGGCGATGCGGGTCGACTGCCGGATCTCGGCGACGCGGACCTGGAATCGGTCGTACGCGTCTCCTGCCTTACCCAGCGGGACCTCGAAGTCGTACGTCTCGTAGCCCGAGTAGGGCTGCTTCTTGCGCAAGTCCCAATCGACACCGGAGCCGCGCAACGTGGGACCGGTGACGCCCCAGGCGATCGCGTCCTTCGCGGACAGCGGCGCCACACCCTTGGTGCGCGCGAGCCAGATCGGGTTCTTGGTGAGCAACGACTCGTACTCGTCGACATGCGCGGGCATCTCGTCCACGAACTTCTCGCAGCGCGCGATGAAGCCCTCGGGGATGTCCATGGCCAATCCGCCGACTCGGAAGTAGCTCGACGTCATGCGCGCGCCGGACACCATGTCGTAGATCGACAGCACCTTCTCGCGCTCGCGGAAGCAGTACCAGAACACGGTGAGCGCGCCGATATCGATGGCGTGCGTGCCGAGCCAGACGCAGTGCGCGCTGATGCGCGTGAGTTCCGTGAGTAGCACCCGGATCGCCTGAACGCGCTCCGGCACCGTGACACCCAGCAGCTTCTCGGCCGACAAGCACAACGCGAGGTTGTTACTCATGGGCGAGATGTAGTCCATGCGATCGGTCTGCG
>JAIOPA010000081.1 GCA_021414165.1 Candidatus Eiseniibacteriota bacterium | reverse complement strand
TCGTGGAAGCGCGCAAGCAGCGCGTCCAGCTCGCTCGGGCCCGAGGCCTCGCCCAGCAGGAACACCACGTCCTCGGTCGCACCCGGCGCCAGTGTGATCGACACGCTCTCGGCGAAGCACGGGTCGTGCACCGGACCCGTGGCGCCATCGAATGCCGAGGTGTCGTGCAGCGCGAGCGGCTTGGCCGCGGAGCCATTGCGGCCGATGAATCGTGCGCGATCGGTCGTGTAGCTCGTGGCGGTGCCCGCGGGCACCAACGCGCGCGCGAACGCGATCGCGTCACGCCAGGCGCCAGCGGTGGCATTGCGGGCGCGCAGCGTGCCCGTGGCCTCATCGTGCCACGTGAGCACACGGCGGGCCCACGGTTCGGCAGGCCCGAGCACCAGCTGCGCATACGACACCACGCTCAGCGTGCGGGCCGCGTCGGTGGTGTTCGTGAGCCGCACGTGCGCGAAGCGCACGGGAGCTTCGCGGTCGACCGCGATGGTGGTGGTGTGCGAGATGCCCTCGGCATCGAGCAGGAAGCGCGTGCGGCCCAGGCCATGACGCGTCTCGTAGGACGCCGGATGCGGCAGCGGGCCCGGCGTGGGCGACCATGCCGCGCCCGTCGCCTCGTCGATCACGTACAGCGCCTCGCCATGCGGATCCAGCAGCGCGTCGTTCGACCACGGCGTGAGCCGGTGCTCGCGGCTGTTGCCGCTCCACGTGAAGCCCGCGCCCGTCTCGCTCACGAGCGTGCCGAAGCGTTCGTTGGCGATCACGTTCACCCACGGCTGCGGTGGCAGGCGATGCGCGCCGCGATGCAGCGCGTCCACATGCACCACGTACTCGAGCCCATCCTGCGAGAAGCCACCGTGGCCGTTGTCCTCGCGCAGGTCCTCGCGCTCACGGCCCGGTCCACGCTTGCGCGACACGCCCGCCAGCCGCGGTGCGGTGTGCTCGCGCAACGGCTGCTCGTCCGTGAGCGGCGCCAGGAGCGCGGGTAGCGTGGCGTCGCACACCAGCACGCGTGCGCTCGCCTCCAGGGCCCGCCGGCCGCCGGCGTCGAGAGAGGTGGCCAGATGGACGCCGGTCTCCGGGATGGACGGGACCTCTGCGCCCACGACCGCCAGATGCGCGTCGATGCCGTGCGCGCGCCAGTAGCGGGTCTGGTTCACCAACCGCTCGAGCCGGGCGGCGGCAGCGGGTTCATCGGCACGCACCACCACGAGCGGCGCATGCTGCGGAATGCCGAGTGCGGCGCGCACCGGCGCGTCGTCACCCGATTGCCGAAGGATCTCGGCGCTCGCGCACAAGCGCGGGTCACCATAGAGCAGCGCACCGGCCAGCATCGCAGCCGCGTCGGCCTCGTCGGCGGTGAGCCGTGCGGCCTCGAGCCGCTGCCGCGCCACATTCGTGGCATCGGTGAACGAGGCGTCGATCGCGCGCTCGTCGCTGAACCGCGTGGCGATGGCCAGTGCATCGCGATCGCTCGCCGCGGCGGCCAGCACGAACGTCCAGCGGCAGCGCTCGCCCGCCTCCAGCGTCACGGTGCGGCGCGTCGCGAACACGGGATCGAGCACGTTGCCCACGCTACCCGACAACGGCCGCGGTGAAGCCACGGCCGAGGGCCGGTTCCAGCTGCGGCCGCGTCCCAGGAAGCGCGCGCGGTCGGTCTCATGCTCGCTCACACCGGGGCCCACGAGCAGGTGCGCCACGGCCGGGTGCGATTCCCCATGACCACGCGGGCGGCGGGTCGCGAGCAACGCGCCGCTCGGCTCGTCGTACGCGGTCTGCACGAACAGCTTCGAGAACGCCGGATGCGAAGCGTCGGCGAGCGGGTCATGCAGCACCAACTCGACGCAGCCCGTCACCTCGAGCGTGCGCGAGCGGTCGGTGCGGTTGATCACCGTGAGCGTGCGCAGTTCGGCATCGGCATCGGGCACGACACACACCTCGAGCCGCGTCTCGACGCCGTGGTCACGCTGCTGCCAGGCGAACACGCCAGGCGCGCTGAACACCGTGCCATGCTTGGACGAAGTGCCCGGTCGCGCAATGCCCCACGTGCGGCCCAGCGCCGGATCGCGCAGCCAGAGGCGCCAGCCATCGGCGTCCGAGACGCGGTCCGCGGCGAAGCGCGTGAGCGCGCTTCCCTGCCAGCTCGAACGGCCCATGCCGGCCTCGGAGAGCCACACGGAGTAGCGCCCGTTGCCGAGCAGGTGCACCGCAGGCACGCTCGCGAGCCAACGCGGCGGACCACTTCGCAGGGTGGTGGAGATCACGGTCACAGGTTCACTCTCAAGGCAGAAGGACGAATCGCGTCGTCCGGGTCAGGTCGCCGGTGCGCAGCCGGAGCCAATAGAGCCCCGCGCTCAGGTCGCCGCGCGCCACGGCAAGGGTGTGTTCGCCCGCGCCGTAGTGGCCGTTGGCCAGCGAGCGCATGACGCGCCCCTGCACGTCCACGACATCGAGCTGCACGCTCGCCTCGCGCGCGAGGCGGAACGCCACACGGCCCGACGAGCGCAGTGGATCCGGCGAGACGCGGCCCAGCTCCACCCCACCGGGGATCGCCGGAGGCTCGACACCCAGCACGAACGGCTGGAAGCCAGCGCGCTGCAGGCCACGCGTGATCGTCGGGTGGCTCATCATGCGCTGCCACGGCTTACCGTTGCGGTAGTTCTCGATCATCATGAGGATCGGACCTTGGTCGATGCCGATCACATCGGTCGCGAACCACGGCCCGGTGCTCAGGTTGAAGCCGTCCTTCCAGCCGTACGGTCCCCACATCTGCGGGCGGTAGTGGTCCCACATGTAGCGGATGAACCCGATCGACTCGTTCGGCGTGAACGGGATCGACGAGATCGCGGCGGTCGGCGTGATCGTGCCGTTGTCGTTCTGTGCCGGGGGCGCGCCACGCGCCGTGTAGCCGAACGGGCCGTCGCCGGCGGTGAGGCCCCACAGGCTGTCGCTGTAGCCGATCGCGCCCAGGGGATTCGCGATGCAGTAGTTGCGCTGGGCCAGCGTGGCGCGGCGCGAGTTCTCGAAGTAGTCGTGGCCCTTCGCGCGCATGTAGATGTCGGCCTTGTCGCGGAAGTCCACCCAGCAGTGCGAGTACTGGTGCGTGAACAAGGGCGGGCAGGTCACGAAGCTGTAGCCATAGAGCGTGTCGTAGTGATACCCGCTCAGCCACTGGCTCCACGCCCCGGCCGGCACGGCGTACGACGGCGTGCCGAGCGCCAGCAGGTACATGATCATGGCCTCGTTGTAGCCGACCCACTGGCCGAACCCGAGGAATCCAAAGCTCGGCTTCCACCCCATCATGATCCCGGGGTTGAAGTTGCGCATGAAGTTCCAGTCGGCGCGCTGCTCGATCGAGTCGGCCATGGCGCGAATGCGGATCTCGGTCGTGTCACTGGGCGAGTCGAAGTACTGGCGGGCATCGAGCATGCCGGCGAACAAGAGCGCCGTGTCGATGGACGACAGCTCCACGCCCGTGTCGAACCGCGTCGCCGTGTCCATCTTGAGGAAGTGATAGAACAGGCCCTTATTGCCGATGGTGCCCAGCGCCAGCGTGCCCTGCGGGCCGTTGTAGAACGTGAGCAGCGTGCGGTGCACGCGTGCCGCCGCGGCCGAGCGCGACACCCAGCCGTGATCCACGCCGATGGGGATGCCCGAGAGCCCGAAGCCCACCGAGGCGATGCTCGCGAAGTTCGAGCCCGGCTGCGAACGGTCGCGGATCATTCCGTTGGCGGGGTTCGCCTCGTTCCAGAAGAAGTTGAACGCCGAGTGCTGCAGCGTGTCGAGCAGCGCCTCGGTGGACTGTGCCGCCGCCGGTGAGGCGAGCGTGAGCGTGAGGACGAGGCCGAGCAGGATGCGTCGCATGAGGTCCTTACCGGGTTGGCTTAGAACAGCAGTCCGAACGAGAAACGATGCGTGTCCTCGAGGCGGCCCTGATCGGCCCAGCCGTAGTCCACGTGATAGCGCACGCCATCCAGGGCGCTCCGGAACCCGATGCCGGCCGTGAGGCCCACCTCGGAGTCCGCAAGGAACAGACTCTGGTACCCGGCGCGCAGCGCGACCTGGTCGCGCAGGCGCAGCTCGGCGCCGAAGCTCATGCTCTCGGTGTTGTCCGCCGGGTGCAGCGCATCGACCGCGAGCAGTAGCCGCGTGTCGGGGCTCAGGTCGAACGGCTGCGCCAGTCCCACGCGGAACGACGTCGGCACCGCGAACGCATCGGTGGCGCGCACGCCCGGGAGCACGCCGTTATCGCCGTTCTGCCCGGGGATGTTGTCGTACTGGATCTCGAGGTCGTTGCCCGAGTAGCGCGCCGTGGTGCCGAAGTTGGAGAGCGTGGCGCCGATGCGCAGCCCCTTGGCCGACAACCGGTAGAGCGTCGCGGCCGAGAACGTGGCCGTGCCCGCCGAGGTGTGGAAGATCGTCTCCTGCAGGTAGTTCACCTGCGCGGCCGCGGCGAAGCGCAACGAGAACTGGTGCGCCACGCCCACACTG
>JAIOPA010000080.1 GCA_021414165.1 Candidatus Eiseniibacteriota bacterium | reverse complement strand
GTTGAACTCCGCGAGCCAGTCCATGTCCTCATCGCCCGTCCACCACGAGCCCACGCGGAATGCGGGCCGGCGCTCGATGGGGCCGTACGTGGCGACGAAGCGCGCGGTGTCGTAGTTCGCCACCAGGTAGTCCATGATCGCCTGCTGCCCGGTGATGAGCGTGCCCGGCCCGCCGTCGCGGCGCTCGTCGGTGATGCCGTCCTTGTCGTCGTCGATCGTGTTGAACGGATTGCCCGGCGTCTCGAGGTAGGCGTAGCCCAGGTAGCCCGTGGGGCTGCAGCTGCCGCGCAGGTCGCGGCCGTGCCCGGAGCGGTCCCACGTGTACACCAGGTTCAGGCCACTCGACTTGTCGAAGAACGCGTTGTCGTCGTCGGACTCGAAGATGCCGTCGCACGACAACAGCGAGCCGCCCACGCCCGAGTCCATGTAGAGCCCGAACACGATGTTGTCGTCGTACTCGGTGGTGGCCTCGTTCGTCACATCGTAGTGCCAGAAGATCACGTTGCCGGCCTGGGGATTCGCCCACTGGAAGCCGCGCACGCCGATCTTGAGCCCCACCCCGGCGCGCGTGGTGTCGCGCGAGTCCGGGTACCAGTAGGGCTTCCACGCGTCATAGAAGTCATCGTCCATGACCGTGTAGCTCTCCTGATCGGCCGCCGGGCGCTTGCCGAAGTAGCCGTTCCACGCTCCTGCCCAACCCGGATCGCTCGCGTCCTCCGCCTTGTCGGGCCACGCCGGTGGCCACGTGCGCGCATCGCTGCTGATCGCGATCGAGCGGCCCACGTTCTTGGACGGATCAGGCTCGAAGTAACCGGGCCTCGGCTCGAAGCGCATGATGCGCTCGGTGTACGGGCTCTCGGCCTGACGCTCGCGGAAGCCGGTCTCCATGATGTACTGGTCTTGACCATTGGACAGCCGGACCTTGGCCAGCACGAACGGCGTGATGCCGTCGCTGTAGTTCATGCCCGTGCCCTTGGGCACCTCGACCGAGTGGAAGATCGACAGGTCGGTGTTCTGCGGGTCGTTCGGGAAGTCGCCCACCATGCCGAAGTTGTGGAACAGCGTGCGGATGTTGGCGGCATCGTGCTGGCCGGTGCGCTCGGCGCTGATCTGGCTGCGCTGCGCCTTGGGCACGACCGGCGGCGGCGTCTGCGCTCGCGCGGCCAGGCCGAGCGAGAGCGCGCACAGCACGGCGAGCGCGGCGGTCGTGCGATACACGTGGAGCGTGCTCATCGCTTCTCCGGCTTCAGGGTGATGCCCACTTCAATGCGGCGCGGGGCGGCAAAGCGGCTCGGGTCCTCGAGGATCGCGGCCTGCCCCGGCTCACTGGGGATGCGCGAGTAGTCGGGCGAACCCGTGGTCGGGAACACGAAGCCATTGAAGAAGCGCGAGTCGAACGCGTTGAACACCCGCACGAACAGGTTGGCGGGAATGCCGCGCACACGCGCCGGGTGCTCGGCGCGCACGTCGGCCAGGATGCCCATGGGCTTGCGGCCCGAGTTGGCGAGCAACGTCTGCGCCGCCGCCACCGACGGCGTGTACGGCTGGCCACTCGCCACGCGCACGATCGTGCTGCCCGTCCAGCCCGACGCGTTGCCGGCACTCACCGTGACGTTGAGCGTGTGACGCTGGTCCCAGTTGAACGGGATCTGGCGCGGCAGTGCGTCCTGCCCCGCCGCCGCGCGGTTCAAGGTCTCCTGCGGATCGCTCGAGTTACCCACGGCGCGCTGCCACGTGTAGTCGGCCGAGACCGCGAACGGCCCGAGCGCGCGGTTATCCAGCTGCAGCGTGAAGCCGAGCACGCTGCCGTAGTCCACGTTGGTCCAGCGCACGTACTGGGCGGCGTTGTACGTGCTCACGAACTCCACGCCCAGGAGGTCGCGGATGTCCTTGTAGAAGGCGTTCAGGTCCACGCCCAGATCGGGCGTGACCGCGTTCTTCATGCCGATCTGGTACTGCACCGTGCGCTGCGCGCGGATATCCGGGTTGCCCAGGATGCCCTTGCGCGTGGGGTCATCGGCGGCCTGCAGGTCGGCGAGCACCGAGTAGTCGGCGTTCGAGAAGATGTCGCGGAACGCCGGGTACTGGTAGAAGTGCCCGTACGCGAAGTAGAGCGCGGCATGCTCGGACACCGGGTACGAGACGCCGAGCCGCGGCGACAGGTTGAACTTGTTGCTCGTGGCCTTGAGCACCGACTGCGGCACACCCGGGATCGAGTTCGCCGGATTCGCCAGATCGCTCGGCAGCCCCGTGCGCGCGTCGAACCAATCGCCGCGCAGGCCCATGCGCAGCGTGACGTCGTTCCATTCACGCTGATCCTGCACGTAGCCCGCCACGAACACCGGCAGGAACTCCGAGCGCACCGAACGCACCGGGAACAGCCCGAACGAGCCGCCCGGGCGGATGCCGACCGCCAACGCGCCCGGCGTGCCGAACTGCATCTTGGGCGCCTGATACTCGAGCCCGAGCTTGATCTGATGCGCATCGGACACCTGATCGACGAACGTGCCCTTGCCCACGAACATGTTCGTGGTGGTCTGGAAGCGGCCGAGCGAGACGCCCTGCACCGGGTGGCCGAACTCGTAGCCCGTCGAACCCGTGAGCGGGCCATAGAGCTGATAACGCGGGTCGTTCACGTCGTCGTACGCCATGTCGCGCGTGTCGGTGTAGTTCTGGCGCAGATCGACCTGGTAGTAACGCTTGGGGCTGAGCGTGTGCGTGAACGTGAGCCCATGCACGATGTTCAGCGAGCGCACGCGCGTGCCGGCATCCGGCAGCAGGTGCAGGTCCCAGCC
>JAIOPA010000079.1 GCA_021414165.1 Candidatus Eiseniibacteriota bacterium | reverse complement strand
GGACCCCGGCCCGCCGCTCGGGCTCGCTGGTTCCCGCCGTCGACGTGGAGGAGACGAGTGATGCCTACACGTTCCGGGCCGACCTGCCGGGCGTGGACGCCAAGGACGTGAAGGTCTCCGTGACCGGGGACACACTCACGTTCAAGGGCGAACGCAAGCGCGCGTCCGAGTCCACGGAAGGCGCTGCGCACCGTGTGGAGCGTCTGTACGGTTCGTTCGAGCGGTCGTTCACGCTCGGCGTGCCGGTGCGCACCGATGGTGTGAAGGCGTCGTACAAGGATGGTGTGCTCGAGATCCGCGTGCCCAAGGCCGACGAGGCCAAGCCGCGCGAGATCGAGGTGCAGATCAGCTAGTCGCAGTCCACGAAGACACACAGCGGCCAGGCCCGGGGCCCCGGGCCTGGCATCGCGATAAAAACAAGCCGGAGAACCGGCGAGAGGAAGGTAGCGGTCATGGGAAAGGTCATCGGCATCGATCTCGGCACCACGAACTCGTGCGTGTCGGTCATGGAGGGCGGTGAGCCCAAGGTCATCGCGAATGCGGAGGGTTTCCGCACCACGCCCAGCGTGGTCGCGTTCGCGAAGAACGGGGAGCGGCTCGTCGGTCTCGTTGCGCGCCGTCAGGCCGTGACCAACCCCACGAACACGCTCTACTCGATCAAGCGCTTCATGGGCCGCCGCTTCGAGGAAGTCGGCAACGAGAAGAAGCTCGTGCCCTACGAGGTCATCGCCGGCCCGAATGGCGACGTGCGTGTGAAGGCGAGCGGTGGCGAGTTCTCGCCGCCGGAGATCTCGGCCATGATCCTGCAGAAGATGAAGCAGACGGCCGAGGAGTACCTGGGCGAGAAGGTCACCGAAGCGGTGGTCACGGTGCCCGCGTACTTCAACGACAGCCAGCGCCAGGCCACGAAGGATGCCGGCCGCATCGCCGGGCTCGACGTGAAGCGCATCGTGAACGAGCCCACGGCCGCGGCATTGGCCTACGGCCTCGACAAGAAGAAGGACGAGAAGGTCGCGGTGTTCGACCTGGGCGGCGGTACGTTCGATATCTCGATCCTCGAGATCGGCGACGGCGTCTTCGAGGTCCGTTCCACCAATGGTGACACGCACCTGGGTGGCGACGACTTCGACCAGAAGATCATCGACTGGCTGGCCGGCGAGTTCCAGAAGCAGGAAGGCATCGACCTGCGCAAGGACCCCATGGCGCTGCAGCGCTTGAAGGAAGCCGCCGAGAAGGCCAAGTGCGAGCTGTCGGGCACGATGTCGACCGATGTGAACCTGCCGTTCATCACGGCGGACCAGAATGGTCCCAAGCACCTCAACGTGACGCTCACGCGTGCCAAGCTCGAGCA
>JAIOPA010000078.1 GCA_021414165.1 Candidatus Eiseniibacteriota bacterium | reverse complement strand
GAGCAACACGCACGCCGGGCCGAACAGCATGAGCGGACGCACGCGGATCGGGTCGCCATGCAACCACTGCGCGATGAACCACGCGCCGAGCCCGAAGCCGAGCAACAGGAACGCCAGCCCGACGCGGCCGAACACATGCAGCGGCTTCAGCGCCGAGGTCGAGATGAACGCGGCGGTGAGCAAGTCGAGGAACCCATTCACGAACCGGGACGCGCCGAATTTGGAGACACCGTAGCGGCGCGCACGATGGTGCACCCCCACCTCCCCCACCCGGAAGCCACGCCAGTGCGAGAGCGCGGGCAGGAAGCGGTGCAGTTCACCGTAGACCTCGAGCGCGTCGACCACTTCGCGGCGGTAGAGTTTGAAACCGCAATTGAAGTCGTGCAACCGAACGCCCGCCACGGCACTCGTGACCATGTTGAACAGCTTGCTCGGGTAGCGCTTGCTCCAGGGATCCAGGCGCTTCACCTTCCAGCCGGACACCAGATCGAGCCCGCCCTCGAGCGCGGCGAACAACTTGGGCAGTTCGGCCGGATCGTCCTGCAGGTCGGCGTCGAGCGTGCACACGTACTCGCCCTGCACGGCCTTGAAGCCGGTGGCGAGCGCGGCGCTCTTGCCGAAGTTGCGCGACAGCAGGATGCCCTTGGCGCGCGGCTCGTCCGCGCACAGCTTCTCGATCACGCGGTCGGTGCCATCACGCGAGCCATCGTCGACGTAGATGATCTCGAACGGCATGGCCAGCCCCTCGAGCGCCGCGACCAGTTCGCGATGCAACTCGGGCAGGCTCTCGGCCTCGTTGAACGCCGGGATCACCGCGGACACACGCACGCCGCTCATCGCACGCCCCCGTACAGCGAGCGCGCCCACTCGGCCTCGGCCGCGAGCCCGTCACCGATGCTCACCGTGGTCGCGTAGCCGAGATCGGCCTGCAACCGCGCGGCATCGGCCCGCGTGCGCATGGGATCGCCCGGCGGACGCGGCTCGAACTTGAGCTGCGCCTTGACGCCCAGTCGCTCCTCAAGAAGCGCGATCGCCTCGACCACCTCGACCTGCGAACCGCCACCGATGTTGTACACGCCCTGCGGCGCGGCGCGCTTCCACGCGCGCACGTTGGCCTCGACGGCATCGGCGATGACCGTGAAGTCACGCGACTGCTTGCCGTCGCCGTACACGGTGATCGGCTCACCCGCGAGCAGGGCGCGGCAGAAGCGATGGAACGCCATGTCGGGACGCTGACGCGGCCCGTACACGGTGAAGTAACGCAGCGCCGTGACCGGCATGCCGAAGTTGCGGCCGTACAAGAGCACCAGATGCTCGCCCGCCAACTTGGTCACGCCGTACGGCGAGAACGGCCGCGGCAGCACCGACTCACTCGTGGGGTAGCTCTCGGCATCGCCATAGATGCTCGACGACGAGGCGTACACGAAACGCTCGAGCGCGGTCTTCTGATAGCGCTCGAGCAGCCGCTGGGTGGCGAGCACGTTGTGGCTCGTGTAGGTGGCGAACTCCCGCCCCCACGACGCGCGCACACCGGGCTGTGCCGCCTGATGGAACACCACGTCGACCTCGGGCAACGCCGACAGGTCGGCGGTGGCCAGATCGAGCGGCAGCAACTGGAACGCCGGGTGGCGCGAGGCGCCCTCGAGGTTCCGGCGCTTGAGCGCAGGGTCGTAGTAATCCGTGAAGCAATCGACACCGGTCACGCGCACACCGTCCGCCAGCAGGCGGTCGGTGAGCGTGGAGCCGATGAACCCGGCAGCGCCGGTGACGAGGGCGTGCGCCATACGTTAGCGAGGCCTCTGCGAGGGCGGCACACCGAGCGGTGCGCCACCGCTGCCCTGAGGCGTGAGCCGGGAACGCGCCTCCTGCAGACGGGCAGCCCCCTCCTGATCGTCGGGGTGCAACGCCACCCAACGCTCGAGCACGCTCACGGCCTCCTCGCGCTGCCCGGTCTCCCAGAGCGTCGCGAACAGGTCGTAGTACGGATAGCCGTAGTTCGGATCGAGACGCATCGAGATCTTGAACTCCTCGATCGCGCCCTGCGGGTCGCCGCGGTAGCCGAGCGACGCACCCCGGTAGTAGTGCGCCTCGGCGCTGTTCGGCACCTGCTTCACGAGCTTGTCGTAGAAGCTCCACGCCTTCGCGGTGTCGCCGGCGGCGAGATAGATGCCGCCCAACGGCACCTGGATCTCGACCCAGTCCGGGAACATGCGCTGCACGCGCTCCATCTCGGCGATCGCCTTGGGGAAGTCGCGCAACCGGCGGTAGTAGAGCGCCAGCTGCATGTGCGCGAAGGCGTAGTTCTTCGACAGGTTCTGGGCGTTGTCGTCCTTATAGACCTTGGGATCCCAGCTGCCGTCCGCGGTGAGCAACCCACGGTACTTATAGGTCTCGTAGAGCGCCTTGTGCGTGGCCTCGGCGTCCATCCCGGCCTGGAGCGAGTCGCGCATGACCTCCTGCACGATGCCCTCCTGCCGGAAGAGGTTCCCGTAGCCGAAGTCCTGCGGCACGGTGACGGCGAAGTACGGCGTCTTGACCCAGCCCGAGTCCCGCTTGGTCTGCTCGAGGATGTGGCGGACCATGAACTCGTTCGTGTACGTGATGTTGCCCTGCTCGTCCTGGAACGCGCCGGCACCGAGCATGTCGACCGTGCGGTCGTCGAGCTGGATCGGCACCTTGGGCTCCTCGTCACGCAGCTGGCGGATGTACCAGTCCGTGTTGAGCAGCGACAGGTTCACGATGCGCACGTCCTTGCGGAAGCCCTCGACCTGCTGGATGTACCAGAGCGGGAACGTATCGTTGTCGCCGTTCGTGAACATGAACGAGTTCGGCTTGAGCGTGGCGAGCATGTTGTAGGCGTAGTCACGCGCGATGTAGTTGCCGCTGCGGTCGTGCGAGTGCCAGTGGTTCGCGAGCAGCAGGAACGGCTGCGTCGCGAGCAGACCCGTGGCCGTGATCGTGGCCAGGCGCTGGGCCTTCACGTCCTCGAACGACTCGCGCACCCACTGCACAAGGAATGCGACGCCGAGACCGATCCAGATGGAGTAGGCATGGAAGCCGCTCTGGAAGAAGTAGTCGCGGTCGCGGACCTCCTTGGCGGAGAAGTTCAGGAACACGATCATGCCCGCGGTGGATAACCCGAGGAACGCGAACGTGTACGCGAACGACTTGCGGTCCTTCCGGAACTGCCAGTAGCCACCCGCGAGCCCCAACAGGATCGGCAGCAACGCGGCCCACAGGCGGTCACTCGGGAACAGCGGCCACTGGCGGCTGAAGTAGCGCCAGAACTCCTTGTCGAGCTGCACCATGAGCGGCGCGCGGCGCACGAGCGGGTTCATCTCGCCGTACTGCTTGCGCTCGAGCAGGTCACGCAGCTTGTCCCACGTGGCCGGCGCACCCTCGTTGACGGCGGGCTGCTGCGCGGCGCGGATCGGCAGGTACAGGTGCGTGGAGTAACCGGCGACCATGAGGAACAGCGCCAGCAGCAGCACACGGCCTTCGCGCTGCGTGAGCGCGAGCCACACGATGGGCCCCAGGACCGCGAGCACCGTCATGATACCGGTGGCCGCATCGAAGTTGGCGTCGGTGAACGACGCGGACAGGCCCTTGAGCGCGAGCAGCGCCCCACCCACCGCGACCCAGCCGTTCAACTTGCGGCGCCACACCATGACGAACGAGGTCACGATGCTGAGCAGGATGACCGTGCCGAGCATCTTCTCGAAGCCGGCAGGGACTCGCACGAGCGAGAGGAACGGCATCATGAACAGGAACGCGACCGGCTTGTCGACCAGGAACACCAGCACGAGGAGCGGCAGGCCCATGATGCCGACGCCGAGGTGCAGTCCCACGCAGAGCCACATGACATAGGTGGCCACGAGCAGCGGTCCCACCGTGGGCTTCTTGCCGTGCGACTCCCACCACTTGAGTCCCAACCAGAACACCAGGATCTGCGCGAGGCTCATGAGCTGGTAGACCTCGGCCTCGACCGAGTTCTCCCACCAGACGTCCGAGAACGCGAGCATGAGCGCACCGACGACCGAGGAAATCACCGCGACCCACTCGTGCCACACCTGACGCTCGCCGCCCTGCGCGATGCGGATGAGCCGCAGCGTGGTGAGGTAGGTGAAGAAGACCGCGAACGCCGCCGCGATGGCCGACATCGCATTCACACGCTGCGCGATGCTGGCGATCGGGACCAGGGCGAAGATGCGGCCGAGGAGCACGTAGAAGGGCGTGCCCGGAGGATGCGGGATCCCGAGGATCTGCGAGACGGCGATGTACTCGCCGGAGTCCCAGAACGGCACGGTCGGGGTGAGCGTGAGCAGATAGACCGTGGCTGACAACAGCAGCACCAGGACCGAGATCAGCGCGGCCGAGCGCTGGGTCGGGATCATTCGGTGGACCTCCGTGGATTCCGGGAACGGGCCCGGCGGCTGGGGATGCGCGCCAGGAACACCAACCCGCCGAGCAGACTGACCCCGACGGCGACGAGATAGGTGCCGAACTGGAGCGCGAACGCGTGGGTCCGGTCGAGTCCGACCAGACCGAACAGCAGCATCCCCGCCCCTTCGCGTACCCCGATGCCATTCAATGAGATGGGCAGCGAGACTATCACCGCGAGCAGCGGCACGAAAAGGAAGAAGTAGGCGGTCTCCACGTGCAGGCCCAGGGCCTGCGCGAACAGCACGTGGACGCCGATCCGCATGACCTGGACCAGCACCGCGACCGCGAACAGCTCCAGCAGCAGCCGGCGCTGGCCGCGGAACGCCGCCATGCGCTCGGCCAGCTCGTCGAGCGTGGGCGCCAGCCGGGCGAGCCCGACGCGGCGCAGGAGCCGCTCCAGCACGGCCAGCACGCGCGGCTCGAGGATGGCCCGCAGCATGACCACGCTGATCACGAAGAACGCCACCACGCCGGCGTACGCCGCCACGAGGTGGAAGTGATCGATGGCCGGCAATGTAGTGAGCACGGCGATGCCGCCCAGCGCCACGGTGCCGATGATGCGGTCCAGCAGCACGGTGCTCAATGCGGTCGCGCGCGACGAGCCACTGCGCGCGGCGTCGAGCGTGCGCGCCATGTCACCGCCCACGTTGGCGGGCAGGAAGTTATTGAAGAACAGACCGACGTGGTAGTAGGCCACGATCTTCCAGAACGGCAGATCGATGCCGGCGGCCTTGAGCAACCGCCCCCACTGGTAGGACGCCAGCACGTGACTGGCGAGCAGCAGGCCGGCCGCCGCGGCGATCCACTCCGGCTTCGCGTGCCCGAGCGTGGGCCCGATCGTGGACCACTGCAGGCGATGGAACAGCCACCAGAACAGCACCACACTCACGACGACCTTGGCGCCGAGCAGCAGCACGGCGCGCGGTGACTTGCCAGCGCTCACGCGGCCCCCTCGCCCGCCAGCGCATCGATCGTGCGGCGGCCGCAGTCATCCCAGCGGAACGTGGCGGCCCACTTCAACCCCGCCTGCTCGAAGCGCGCACGCAGCGGCGCATCGGTGAGTACGCGCACGATGGCATCGGCGAGCGCCTGCGTGTCGTCGTACGGCACGAGCAGGCCAGTCTCGTCGCGGCGCACGGAATCGCGCAGGCCCGGCGCATCGCTCGCGACCACGGCGGTGCCACACGCCGACGACTCGACCACCGTGAGCCCCCAGCCTTCCTTGGGCGACGGCTGCAACACGGCCCACGAAGCCTGCAGGCGCTTCACCTTGTCGGCACCGGGCAGGAACCCCAGCATGGCCACGCAGTCGCCGAGTCCCGTGCGCGCGATCTCGCGCTGCAGGGTCTCGCCGTAGGGACCATCGCCGATGATCTCGAGCTTCACGCCCGGCACGCGCGCACGCACCGCGGGCAGCGCGCGCAGCACCCAGTCGAGTCCCTTGTAGCGCCGCAGCCGGCCCACATAAGTGAGCGTGGGCGCAGCGGACTTGGCGACCGCGGGATCGTGATGATAGCGCGCATGATCGAGACCGCAGTGCACCACGCTCACGCCGCTCGCGGGGATCCCGCGCGCCACCAGGTCATCGCGCGTGCTCTCGGAGATCGCCACGAACCGGCAGCGTGCGTACGCGAACGGGATCAACGACTCGAGCGCCAGCACATACGTGGCGATCACGAAGTTCGTCTCGCGGTACACCGTGGTGCCGAACAGGTGCGGCACGATGACCGCGACCGGCGTGCGCGTGAACCACGGCGTGAAGCACGGCGCCTTGTTGATGTCCTCGACGATCAGGTCGGGCGCATTCGTGCCCGAGTACTCGCGCGAGAGGACGCCCGGCACCACGAAGTTGAAGTTCCACCACGTGCCGCGCCGCACGATGCGCATGCCCTTGTGCTCGCCCTCGCTCGCTCCGCCCGGGAAGCCGGCGGCCAACCACGTCACGCGCCAACCGCGGCGCACGGCGTCGACCAGCACCTGCTCCAGATGCAGCTCCGCCCCACCCGCCTCGGGATGCGCGGGATCACGGAAGTTGATGGCGAGGAGGTGTCGACTCACTTGCGTCGTCCGACCGTCCCGATCACGTGGCAGGTATTGAGCGCCCAGCGCTGGTTGCGCAGCGACGCACGCAGGCCGTCCCAGCCGCGCGACCAGAACGCGGGACCGGCCGGGTGCAGCGGCAGCTTGATCTTGAGGCCGCGCTTCAACACCTCGCGCACGACGCGGTACCACAGCCCGGGCACCATCCAGTCGCCGTAGCTGCGCGTCACCTCGAGCCCGGACTCGCGCACGAGGCGCTCGAGCTGGCTCACGGTGAACTGCGTCTCCCAGCCTGCGAACCACTTGTTCATGAGGATCAGCAGGTTCTTCATGACAGTGTACAGATGGTAGGTCTGCGGCACGTCGACGAGCACGCGGCCGCCGGAGCGCGTGATGCGCGCGTTCTCCTTGAGCAACGGCATCGGGTCGCGGAAGTGCTCGAGCAGGCCCTGATGGAACGAGACGTCGATGGCACCGTCGCGGAACGGCATGCGCGTGGCGTCGGCCTGCACGAACATGACCGGGATGCCCTGCGCCTCGGCCTGCTGCTTCACCAGCTTGAGCGAGGCCGGCGAGGAATCGAGCACGATGCCGTGCGCGCCGAGCTTGGC